>CAZPXL010000062.1:0-9452 GCA_964591005.1 uncultured Eubacteriales bacterium | reverse complement strand
TTAACTCTCCCAGGCTTCACATTGGTTTTCTTTTCACAACTTTAAACTTTTATCCTTTTGATAAACATAAGTTTCATTACTAATAATTAATTTTAAACTCATGCCTGGGATCAGTAAAGCTGCTGATCTCGACTAAAATAACGTCCGCGCCTATCTTCATAATTTTATCCCAGGGAACAATAATCTCCTCTTCCCTGCCGAGAAAGCCAAGGAACTTTCCGCTAACCCCCGGCAGAATAATAGAGGTGATCCGCCCTTCTTCCAGATCTATATCAATGTCTTTAATCAGGCCGAGCCGCCGCCCGTCAACCACATTGACGACCTCCCGGGACCGCAGTTCAGATATTTTTACCATCCCCAACACTCCTTTAAAAACAACCGTGCAACTCATTAAATTTATATGCAGATGTTTCCAAAATCTGAACAAAAATTTAGGCGGCTTTTTTTTAAAGCCGCCTCATGGTTTGTTAAATATGTTTTTTCATGTGGCTAAGCGCAGCTTTCTCCAATCGCGAAACCTGCGCCTGTGAAATGCCGATTTCCTCGGCGACTTCCATCTGGGTCTTGCCCTCATAAAAACGAAGTGTCAGGATTAATTTTTCACGGTCACTCAGCTTTTTTAAAGCGTCCCTGATCGCTATCCCTTCAAGCCAGTTCAGGTCCTGGTTTTTTTCATCACTGATCTGGTCCATTACAAATATCGGGTCACCCCCGTCATGGTAGATGGGCTCAAACAGCGATATCGGCTCCTGGATAGCGTCAAGGGCGAAAACTATTTCTTCCCTGGGCATTTTCAACTCACCGGCAATCTCATTTATAGACGGTTCCCGTGAGTATTTATTAACCAGCGCGTCCCTTACCTGCAGGGCTTTATAGGCCACATCGCGCAGAGAGCGGCTGACCCGGATTGGATTGTTGTCTCGTAAATAGCGGCGGATTTCTCCTATTATCATTGGGACCGCATAGGTGGAAAACTTTACGTTTTGCGATAAATCAAAGTTATCAATAGCTTTCATCAGGCCAATGCAGCCCACCTGAAAGAGGTCGTCCACATATTCACCCCTGTTAGTAAAACGCTGGATGACACTAAGCACCAGCCTCAAGTTGCCGTTAATCAGTTTAGGGCGGGATGTGGCATCCCCTTTCTGCATGGACTCGAACAAAGCTCGCATCTGGCTTCCTGTCAATACCGGCAGTTTGGATGTGTTGACACCGCAGATCTCAACTTTGTTCACCAGCATGTATCGACTACCACCTCTCCCCGAAATATTTACTTCGCCATTACAATGACATTATTACCACGGCAAAATTTTATTATACATAGCCGCTTAAGACCAAAAAGGCCACCCACTGTTGTGGATGGCCTCACATTATTCCATGCGGTGGATTTCCTTCTTCAGCCGCTTGATTATCCTTTTCTCCAGGCGCGATATATATGACTGGGATATTCCCAGCATATCGGCCACTTCCTTCTGTGTTTTTTCCATCCCGCTGTCCAGCCCGAAGCGAAGCTCCATGATTCTGCGCTCCCTGCCGGACAGCTTCTGCAGCGCCAGATAAAGCAGCTTTTTATCGACCTCGTCCTCAATCAGTTTATAGATAATATCATTATCAGTGCCAAGGACGTCGGACAGCAGCAGCTCGTTTCCGTCCCAGTCTATATTAAGCGGCTCGTCAAAAGAGACCTCCGCCCTGGTTTTGTTGTTTCTTCTCAAGTACATCAGGATTTCGTTTTCGATGCAGCGTGACGCGTAGGTGGCCAGCTTGATCTTTTTGGCCGGGTCAAAAGTGTTGACCGCCTTGATTAATCCTATGGTGCCGATAGAAACAAGATCTTCAATGCCAATCCCGGTATTTTCAAATTTACGGGCTATATATACCACCAGGCGAAGGTTTCTTTCAATCAGTACACTCCTGACCGCGCCGTCACCGGATTCCAGCCTCCCGATCAGGAAGGACTCCTCGTCCGTGGTCAAAGGAGGGGGAAGGGCTTCGCTGCTTCCAACATAGTAGACCCCGGGGCGATAGCCCAGCCAAATTAAAATGCGCAGCGCCGCCAGGCGGATGGTCCATTTTATTTTTATAAACCGGTGCTGTTTCATTCATCTGCCCTCCCATTCATACCAGTTCCGGCAAATCTTTTACCCCGGGAAAATCCTGTAATCCATTATGATCTTTTAAGCTATCTGATATGTTTTGATAACTTTATAAAAGCTTACGACACCGGAGCCAACAGCTCTGAGCTCAACAGGGCGTTGTAGTTTCCACCGGGGTCGAGCCTTTTGTGGTATATGGCTATGACTACCTTCCCAGTCCGGGCCAGCTGTCCATGCCTCTCAATGAAGACCTCGTCCGGCCTGAAACCTACCATCAGCCCGTTAACGTTGCCGAGGGACTGGAATGGTACGGCACTGAAGCGCGAAGCGCTGCGGTTTCCACCCAGCGAGCCCAGAAAACCCCACACGTCCGGCTCTCCTTCCTTCTCAAAACAAACCTGTACCTCCCTGGGCAGCAGGGGTTTTAAAACAAAGTATTCAACTACAATTACCGGGTGTTTAGTCAAGGGGTCTTTCAAATTGTTGCCGGTATCCAGAAGCGCCTCCACATTAACCTGTTTGCCGCCGGATTTAATTAAAAGGTTCATTTTAAATAAGCTTTCGAAACTTCCTTTTTTTATTAAGTACGCCAGTCCTTTCCCCGCTGCCCAGAGCGCTGCAAGCCCTAAATATATACCCGGCCAAAAACCTTCGGCTACTACGCTGCCGACACCGTTATAACTGACGATCCTACCTGAATGAGTAAAAAATATTATACCAAGGGTTAAGCCGCCCAGCGCAAAGGACGTCAAATAAAAACAGCCCAGGCAGATTAAGAATTTCTTTGGTTTAAGCGGGGCAAAAGCAGCCGCCGCAATGATTACTGAAGCCGCCGTCTTAAACCAAACAGACAATAAAAAAGTTTTCCCCGGAATAAATAACGCCAGGGAATAAAACGCCCCCAGCGCCGCCCCCGCGGCAATACGCCATATAACAGCGGGTATTCGTGCAAGCTTTGCGGCAGCCCATAATATGGCGCAATTCATTACCAGGTTTCCTATAAAAACCTGGTCCAGGTAAACAGTGTATCCCGCCATAAATTGAGGCTCCCCCGAGGAAATACTATCATTGGCTGCAAATAGCCCTTACTGACATTATATTTCCTAAATTAGTCCTTTATTACAGGAAGGTTAAATGATAACATCACTGGTCTTATTATACATTGCCGGGACCTTGAAATTTGTCATGTTGTGTTTGTAAAAGTTTTTTTTATTTTACAGATTACAGCAAAAAGCTTTCTATTGCGATTTTGGCGCTTGTGGAAATGTTTAACGTTCCAGGCAAAAGGCGGAACGGCCTCCCGGGATATGTGTTCTCTTAAAAAGCACCAACCGGCTGTTGAAATAATATATATACTATATACTGTAAGGAAGTGATCTTATTGCCATCTAAGGATGAACTTCAACATGATCTTTTACTTGTCATTGCCACAGTAATCGCTGTTCTCTTCGCCACCGGAATTGCGGGACCGTCAAGTACTCCGGGAGCGCCCGTTGTATTACCTTAATTCCCGAATAATATAACTCTCACCCTTTTGCAAGGGGGTTCTCCCGTGTTTTCTTCAAATGAATTGGATGCTTTGATGGCGCGAATAATTTCACAGTTGGGTCTGGGAGCCGGTGACATCCATAAAATTCTCTCGGCAAACGGCAGTGCTGAAAGCAGCGGTAATCGAGGCAACCAAAAGACAATATCGAATTTTTCTCCACAAAAAGTCCTGGTGATCCTGGGAATGCTTGCAGGCGTATTGGAGGTAAAGTCGATTTTAGTGGACCGGGATCAGGTAGTCAATATACTGTTGGAAGGTTCATTAAAAAGGAAAACTCCGCTGGACAATTGCCTGGACACAATTGGAGCCATGCCCTTTGACGATGTGCTCAGGGCAGTAATGGGAAGGTTATAGCAGATGTGTTCGCCTGGAAGCAGTTGGTTTTCAACGCCATGGATGATTTGTCTGCAACATGACCAGGGACTGGCATTTGCCAGTCCCTGAGTAGTAATTGTATGTTGTTTCACTGCCTTCAGCTAAGGCTTTTTACTCCACCACGTTTAACAGCGGGACTTCGGACTCAATGATTTCCCCGATCTTCACTCCGGCAACTCCCTCTTCCCGCAGTGCCCTGATTGCTTCATCAGCCTTATCGCCGGAAACTGCCATGAGAAGCCCTCCGGAGGTCTGGGGATCTGCCAGGATCAGCCTGTCAATATCATCGATACTGCCATCCCAGCGCAGCCATTCTTCGAGATATTCAAGGTTGCGGTACGCGCCTGCCGGCACTAAACCCATCGACGCCAGGGAGCGGACCTGATCGAGGACCGGTACTTCCTTTAAAAAAATACGGCAGCCGACCCTGCTGGCCGCAAGCATTTCGTAAAGGTGGCCGAGGAGTCCAAATCCGGTAACATCAGTACAGGCATCCGCCCCTATTGCGGCCATAACTCGTGCCGCGCGATCGTTTAAAGCAGCCATTAAATTTACAGCCGCCATGGATGTCGAATCATCCGCGAGCCTGCCTTTGACTGCCGTGCTGATAATACCCGTTCCCAGCGGTTTAGTTAAAATGAGGGCGTCACCATGGCGTGCCCCCGCGTTGGTGACCACGCGATCAGGATGGACGATGCCGGTAACCGCCAGACCGTACTTGGGCTCGTTATCCTCGATGGTATGGCCGCCGGCCAAAATCGCTCCCGCTTCCTTAACCTTGTCCGCCCCGCCTTTCAGGATCTCAACCAATACATCGATAGGCAGGCGTTTGACCGGGAAACCAATAATATTAAGGGCCAAAAGCGGTTTTGCTCCCATAGCGTAAATATCGCTAAGGGCATTTGCCGCGGTAATCTGGCCAAAGGTATAGGGATCATCGACTACCGGTGTAAAATAGTCTACTGTCTGCACTATTGCTATCTCTTCATTCAGGCGGTAAACCGCCGCGTCATCCGAGGTGGAGGAGCCGACCAGCAGGTTAGGGTCCTCCATTATACTTAAATGGCACAATACCTGTGCCAGGTCCTTTGGACCTATTTTTGCCGCTCAACCGGCCGCACCGGCCATCTCTGTAAGATGACAGACGTCTGTCCCGGCAAGCTGACAGTTTTTTTCCTGCTGCATTCTATCCCTCCTTTATGCTTGATGATACACACATTTTATACACCACGTCAAATAACCGTCAAGCGTTAAGGTGTCTTCATAAGAATATTTAATAAAATACCAGTTTATAATGTGTTTTTCTAATAGACATCCCATATATAAAAAACCCCCTTTTAAAGGGGGATGTTTTTATCGCCTTCTCAGAAAAGCGGGGATATCGAGATTATCGAGATTGGAAAAGGCCTTAATTTCCAACTCGGTTTTTTGACGTTCTTTCTTGTGCACCCTGCTTTCAAATCCGGTTGCGATCACTGTTACCCTGACCTCGTCTTCCATCTGTTCGTCAATAACAGCTCCGAAAATGATATTGGCTTCCGGGTCTGCGGCCTGGAAGATAATTTCAGCTGCTTCGTTCACCTCAAACAATCCCAGGGAAGTCCCGCCTGTTATATTTAAAAGGACCCCTCTGGCGCCTTCAATTGAAGTCTCTAACAACGGGCTGGAAATAGCGCTCCTGGCGGCCTCGGTAGCCCTGTTATCGCCCTTGGCGATACCGATACCCATTAAAGCTGAACCGGTTTCTCTCATGATCGTTTTAACATCGGCAAAATCAAGATTAATTAAACCGGGCACGGCGATAAGGTCTGAGATACCCTGTACACCCTGGCGCAGGACGTCATCAGCAATGCGAAAAGCTTCAACAATAGATGTCTGTTTTTCAATAACCTGTAAAAGGCGGTCGTTAGGAATAGTAATCAGTGTATCAACCCTCGCCTTGAGGTTTTCGATACCAGCCTCGGCCTGGTTGGCCCTCTTGCGGCCTTCAAAGGTGAAAGGCCTGGTTACAACTCCCACCGTGAGCGCGCCCAGTTCCTTGGCCACTTCCGCCACAACGGGCGCCGCGCCTGTTCCTGTTCCGCCTCCCATACCAGCGGTGACAAAGACCATATCTGAACCCTTTAAAACCTGGAGGATCTCATCGCGGTTTTCTTCCGCAGCCTTTTGTCCAATTTCGGGATTGCCTCCCGAACCCAGTCCTTTTGTAAGCTTGGTGCCGATCTGGATCTTATTGTTGGCTTGTGCCAGATAAAGCGCCTGGGCATCGGTGTTAACCGCGATAAACTCTACCCCTTTGAGTCCGGCGTCGATCATCCGGTTTACCGCGTTATTGCCACCCCCCCCGACCCCAATGACCTTAATGTTGGCAAACTGGTCAAGGTCGAGATCAAAATCAAGCATTTCTTTGTCCCCCTCCGTCATTTCTGAAAAATAATTGTTCTTTATTCCGGTCAATCAGTTACCGGGTTAATAAAGTTTAACCACCGCGTTTATAATTACCCTACTGCATACACCGTAATCAAGACTGCCGCAACAGGAAATTTCCTTGTAAAACCGGCGCCCCCGTACTAAACTTTTCTTGTTTTGTTAAGATTCCACATTAAAGACTATTTCCCTTTTTATGATATGATTTTTTTAAAAGATGGCGGCGAATTATTGCCAGGTTCTGGAACAGCCTTACTCCAAACGCAACGACTGCGGCAAGATAAAGATCTATGCCCAATCTCTCACCGGTATATGCCAAACCTGCCGCCAAAAGAGCGTTGCTGAAGAAACCTGTTACGAATATTGAATTGTCAAAATGGTCCTCCATAGCCGCGCGGATACCCCCGAACACTGAGTCTAAAGCAGCCAGCGCCGCCACCGAAAGAAATTTGGCATAAGCCTGCGGAAGCATTAAGGGTAAATTCAATCCAATCACAACCCCTACCGCCAGTCCTAATACACTTAACCACAACCCCAACCACATTTAAGGAATCACCCTCTTTGCACATGTTTGGCATAATCAAAACGCAGGGGACCGCTGTACGCGGGCACCTGTACATTTTCCGACTGCCGGACTTCAACTATTGTGCCGTTGGCAGCCAAATACTCAACCAGCCCTCCTTTTATTTCCAGGCTGCTCTTCAGCGTGCCTGGATTGCCGATGGCAGTAATCTTGTAAGGAGGTGAAAGCCTGGTAAGGTTGACATTAATATGATTTCCCGCCTGTCGCACTTCACTAGTGGTAAGAATACGCTGATCATTGATCGATATGGCTTCAGCGCCGGCCCCGCGCAGATCGTTAATCACTTTCAAGAGGTCCTCGTCCCTGATGTTGTAAAACCCCGCGCCACTATGGGTTTGCGGTGGATTTTCCATGACAATTTCCACACCCGGCCCCACCAGCGGGGTAAGGCCGGCATAGAGCTTAATTTTGTTAAGCTCGCTCTCAAGTACGTCTGCAGCTTCAGTGCGGCCCTTCCGCGCTTCCTCAATTTTCGCGGTAAGGTCGGCAACCTCTTCCTCCAGGTTGGTTAAATCTGTTTCCACCTGTTTTTTCTCAATTGTAAGCTCCTGGTACCTTTCGGTGGGTATGCCGCTGTTGACACTGCTGTTTGTGCGGAACTGGAACGAGATCATCAGTCCCAGCATCAGGGAAACTGTAACTATCGAAACATAAATAGACTTTTTCAATCCATTCTCTCCCTAACCGGCAGCTTTCGCGTATTCAAACCTGGTCCCGCCGCTGTATGCCGGCACTGTTACTTGCGACATCTTTTTGACCCCGACC
The DNA here is from genome assembly GCA_964591005.1 of uncultured Eubacteriales bacterium. Classification (GTDB taxonomy): domain Bacteria; phylum Bacillota; class Desulfotomaculia; order Desulfotomaculales; family Pelotomaculaceae; genus Syntrophopropionicum. The sequence goes on along the minus strand of CAZPXL010000062.1, from coordinate 1,657 downwards.
TGAATTCCCCAGAACTGGAGGGTTTCCGCCACTCCACCCTTCATTTTGATCGAACTCTCAAGGGTATCGGGATCCCCTATGGCCGATATAACGTAGGGCGGCGCCAGGCGTTTATCCCTGTTTAAAACAATTGTCGGGCCAGTGCAGCGCACCTCCGTGGTGGCAAGAATCCTCTGGCCGTTAATTGAAACAGCTTCCGCCCCAGCCGCTCTCAATTCATTTAAGACACGTAAAACGTCTTCATCATGCAGAACATACAGGTTTGGATTTTCACCGGGCTTCAGGCTGATATTGCTGTCGTTGAGCGTCGCTTCCACACCGGGTCCGCTGAGTTCGGTAACTCCGGCCAGGATCCTGGCGTGTTCCAGTTCTTCTTTTAATTCGGAATCCCTGGGACCGGCTGAAATCTGGTCAAAATTGGAGCGCAGTGAATTAACCTGTTCCTGGAGGAAATCACGGTCTTGTTTAAGCTGATTTACCTGGGATGCTAACTGCTGAGTCCTCTGAACCGGTTCGGTTTTATTTATCTCACTGGTAACCCTAAACTGAAAGGCGAGCATAATGCCTAAAACCAATCCGACAAAGGCAAGTGCCCATTGGAAACCTTTCATTTAATCACCGGCCTTCGAAATACTTTTATAATATACCACCGGCTGCCCGGCACATGAGAGGTCAATATAATTAATTTTCGCGCCCTGCTTGCGCAGTTCCAATAATACCTGCTGAAATATGGCGCCTTTTTCCTGTATTTCCAGGGGCAGGCCAAAACGGCACTGATATCCCTCTGTTGTATAAATTTTTATCTGGCCGTCCTCATCCACATGGACTTCGGACAAATTGGACGCTGACCCGGCGGGCAGTCCCTTGATCACATCCAGGGCTGCCCCCAGGCCCTCCGACTCAAATGCCTGTCCAGGTCCAATTATATCAACCTGCACTCCGGTTATTACCGGCAGGCCGGGGGACCCGGCGCCGGCCCTGGCCAGGTATACACCCTCTTCATCAACTTGAATAAAACCGTCTTTTGAAGGCAAAAGGCCCAGAGGTACACGCTCAACAACCGTTATTACAACAGAAGACGGCAGCGACCTGGCCACCTGCGCTTCCTTAATCATCGGGACCTGCTTCAGGTTGGACGATACAACCGCCGTTTCCAGTTTAAATATGTTAACGCCCAAACCTATGTCGGCCACGGCTAATATATTTTCTTCGCTTAAAAAATGATTGCCCCGCACCAGAACTTTTCGCACCTCGAAAATCGGTGAACTCAGCAGAATAAATCCTGTCACGAGAACAAGTATAACAAAAACAATGCTTTCAATTACGTTCCATTTCTTTTGTCGTCTGCGGCCTTCTAAAGAACCGGCCAATTTTTTCACTCCGCAATCTTAAATAGTTTACCCCATATGTAATTATACCAACCACTACTAAGTTGTCCATATAAAACTAAAAAGAAAAAATACCAGAGAAAAATGCCGGGAGAAAAATGTTTAGTCACTGGGCAAAGCTCATCCTACCGGCGCTGTAACCATTTAATTCCTCAAAGCATAGTATAACTCAGGTCAAAAGAAATTGTTATAAAGGGGGCAATAAAATGGCATTTCGTTAGTTTAACAGCATAGTTGAATAGAGAGAACCAGGATCCCTTGTGGCAGAA
>CAZPXL010000061.1:0-9544 GCA_964591005.1 uncultured Eubacteriales bacterium | reverse complement strand
CTAATATGCAAGAACCTGTTAATAAATGACTGACAGATTATCCCTTGCTTTTCACCTGGATGTTGAGGAAACAACAGATAAAACCTTAACAGTAACCCTTTTATTTTTTTATGAATATTTTAAAAAAGAATTTTGAGGCGTCTGGCGCAAGCTTAAGGACGCCGGAAGGAGAGTCTGGATGGATAAAAATTCAACAGATAATATGTGGCTGGAAGTAATTGACGTACCCCTGGGCGGCAGGTCAAAAAAGCCAAGAGAACAGGGTTTGACCATGATTATAGATAAAGGCCTGGGACTCCATGAAACAAAAGACTTGTTTGATGTGGCCGGGGAATATATCGACTTTCTGAAACTTGGGTTCGGGACTTCAGCATTATACCACCAGGGCTTGCTGGAGGAAAAAATCAACCTGGCCAAACATTTCGGGATCGATGTTTATCCCGGGGGGACTTTTCTGGAAATTGCCATCATGCAGAATAAGTTAAAGGAATTTATAAAAACGGCCGGGATAATCGGGTACTCTGCCATTGAGGTTTCCGACGGCACGATCAATTTTACCCAGGAGGTGCGAGAACGGGCCATATCAATGGCCCTGGATGCAGGGTTTAAGGTCCTGACTGAAGTAGGCAAAAAAAATCTGCAGGACAAAGAGAAGATAGGCCATTACCTTAAGCAGATTAAACGTGATCTTGACTGCGGAGCTTACAGGGTGATTATTGAAGGCAGGGAATCCGGCAGGGGCGCCGGCTTCTATGACGACAAGGGGCGGTTTATCGAGGACGAGTCAGAACAGATCCTCTCGGCTGCAGGCGACCAGCGCCTGCTGATCTGGGAAGCGCCGCTGAAACAGCAGCAGCATGATTTAATATCCCGTTTCGGCCCAAACGTCAACCTGGGCAACATCGCAGTAAATGAAGCGCTCGCCCTGGAAGCCCTGCGGGTCGGACTGCGCGGCGACACCCTGCGCCCCGTCTACCTCAGAGAGTGTATTTATAAATAAGTCTTAAAAACATATCACATGATTTACATGATTATCAGGATTAACAAGATTTTGTTTTATGTTTATTAGGTAAAAATAAATTTAATATTATTATTCATGTTAATACTGCCAAATATTTAATTGAGATTAGTAGTTTAAATTTTTTAAAAATCTTGTTAATCTCTTAAATCCTGTTAATCTTGTGAAATTGTGTATACGGTTTTTCAAAATCATCTTAATCCTGCGAAATTGTTTAACTCATGACCCAGGACCAAATTGCCATGGTAATATCAGCCAGGGGCGGGACATATATTGTAACACTGATTTCCTGAAAAAGTAGGTAAGCATTGTGCCGGGGGTAAACATACTGGTGGCGCTGCTGCTGATCGGCATAGTCGCACAGTCAAATCTAATAGCGACAGCAGCCTGCATACTCCTAATTGTAAAATATACCAACCTCAACTTCATATATTCCCTGCTGGAGAGGCGGGGCCTGGAACTGGGCCTGTTATTTTTGATGCTCTCGATAATGGTCCCCCTGGCCAGCGGAAAAGTATCAGCGGGGGATATCATGTATAACCTGGTTTCACTGCCCGGCATCCTGGCTGTCGCGGGCGGGGCAGGGGCAACATACCTGAACGCCCGCGGCCTTACACTATTAAAAGCAGACCCGGAAATAATATTCGGCATGCTGATTGGATCCATTTTCGGCATCGTCTTTTTGCACGGTGTGCCCGTCGGGCCGTTGATGGCGTCGGGCATAGCGGCTTTATTCATGCCGGTTTTACGGCTGCTCAGGCGTTAACCCGGCCAGGATTGCTTCCAATTCGTCCGGCAGGGGAGATTCAAATTCACAGTAAACACCCGTTCGGGGATGTTGAAATCCAATGACGGCAGCGTGGAGAAACTGGCCTTCCAGTTTAAAATACGGCCTGGCGGGGCCATACTTCAGGTCGCCTACCACCGGGTGGCCGACAAACGACAGGTGTACCCTGATCTGGTGGGTGCGCCCGGTTTCCAGCTTCAGCCGCAGGTAAGTGTATCCGGCATAGCGGCTTTGCACATGGTAATTTGTAATCGCATTCTTGGAGTTCTTATGAACTACAGCCATCTTCTGCCTGTTTTTAGGGTCACGTCCGATGGGCGCGTCTATAACACCGGTTTCTTCTTTCATCCTCCCATGTACGAGCGCCAGGTAGATACGGGTGATCTGGCGCTCTTTCAGCTGCTGGGCAAGGCTGACATGGGCGGCGTCGTTTTTTGCCACCATGAGCAGGCCGGATGTGTCCTTATCCAGGCGGTGCACTATACCGGGGCGCAGCACCCCGTTGATCCCGGAAAGGTCGCGGCAGTGATACAGCAGAGCGTTCACAACAGTGCCGGAATAATTGCCGGCGGCGGGATGGACCACCATTCCCCTGGGCTTGTTTATTACTATGACGTCGTTATCCTCATAGTAGATATCAAGAGGGATTTTCTCAGCTTTTGTTTCCATTCCTTCCGGTTCCGGAATCTCCAGCCTGACCAAATCCCCCTGCTTCACCTTATAACTTGCCCTTGCGATAACCCCGTTTACCGAGACAAGCCCTTCCCCGACCAGTCTCTGGATATGCGAGCGGGTACAACCCTCCGCCTCGCCGGCGAGGAAAACATCAATCCTTTTCCCCGACTCACCCTCCCTGACCTCAAAATAATTTACCGACAGCACTAGTGTTCACTACTCTCATTAGTTTTACTGCCGTCTTTCAGCAGTTCCCAGGCCAAAAGGCAGACTCCGATAAAAATTGCCGTGTCAGCCAGGTTGAAAACCGGCCACACGCGAAAATCAAGAAAATCTACTACTCTGCCGAAACGCAGCCGGTCCAGCAGGTTGCCCAGGGCGCCGCCCAAAACCAATCCCAAACTAAATCTTAATAACTTCTTTTCCGGAGGCAGTTTCCGGTAACCAACCAGCACCCCGGTTATGAGCAGAATGCCGGTGGTTATAAAAAGTGCTTTCTGATTGGGCAGTATGCCAAAGGCAGCGCCCGGGTTCATAATGTAGGTTAGATAAAAAACAGGCGGCAGTACAGGGATTGATTCCCCCAGGTACATCAACATCTGGACGGCGGCTTTGGAACCCTGGTCAATTAATAAAACGGCCATAATTATCGAAAAAAACATTTATATCACCATAAATATATTACCTTTAATTAACATATTTAAACAGCTTCTATATTTTAATCTCTTTCATTACTTCCGCGCAGCGGGGGCATAGAGTTTTATGTTCCGCGTCCGCGCCGACGTCCTCGTGGTACATCCAGCAGCGTTCACATTTACTGCCTCCGGCAGGCCGGACTGAAATAACCAGTTCGGGAATGCTGTCATTTGCCTGTGCTTCCGCGGGGGCGTCTCCCAGCTCAGACAGGGTAACCCTGGAGACAATGAAGACAGTAGCCAGGTCACCGGCCATGGCTTCCAGAAAACTGCGGAGTTCTTTGCCCAGGTACAATTCAACCGCGGCCTCCAGGGAGTTGCCGATTACCTTGTCCCGGCGGGCCGACTCCAGGACCTTGGTCACTTCACTCCTTACGGCCAACAGCCGTTCCCATTTCTGATCAAGCTCGTCATCGATATACTCTTCAACGGCCTCCGGCATATCGGCAAGCTGGACGCTGGCGAGTCCGCCCCTGTCACCGGGCATATGGCGCCAGATTTCCTCGGTAGTAAATGAAAGGACCGGTACAAGCAGGCGGACTAGCGCCGAAAGAGTTTCATACATGACAGTCTGAGCGGCCCGGCGTTCTTTTGAACCGGCAGGCATCGTATACAGCCGGTCTTTTATTATATCCAGGTAAAGAGAACTCATGTCTATGGTGCAGAACCCGTGGATGGCGTGGTAGACCACATGGTATTCATAATCCCGGTATGAAGCGGTCACCTTTTGAATCAGTTTCTGCAGCCTGAGCATCGCCCAGCGATCTATTTCCAGCAATTGCTCAAAGGCGACTTTGTCAGCGGCCGGGTCAAAATCATAAAGGTTGCCCAGCAGGAAACGGCTGGTGTTTCTAATTTTGCGGTAGGCCTCGGTCAGCTGTTTTAAAATGCTGGGCGAGGCGGCCAGGTCGCTGCGGTAGTCGGCTGAACTGACCCAGAGGCGCAGTATGTCGGCGCCCATCTGCTTTATAACCTTGGCCGGATCTACAACGTTGCCCAGGGATTTTGACTGCTTGCGGCCCTGTTCGTCCACAACAAAACCGTGGGTCAGCACCGCCCGGTAGGGAGCCTTGCCGGAAACGGCCACCGAGGTGGAGAGAGAAGAGTTGAACCAGCCCCGGTGCTGGTCGCTTCCTTCCAGGTAAAGGTCCGCCGGCCAGCTCAGGTCAGGCCAGACGGATGGTTCGTCCAGGACCCCGAAGTGACTGGTGCCGGAATCAAACCAGACATCCATGATATCCGTCTCTTTGGTGAATACTTCACATCCGCACCCGCATTTTACACCCTGGGGCAGCAGGTTTTCAGCTTCCCTGGCAAACCAGACATCCGAACCATTCTGCCTGAAAAGTCCCTGCAGATAAGTAATCGTCTCGTCATTTATTAATTCTTTCCCGCAGTCCTTACAATAAAAAATGGGTATGGGCACTCCCCAGCTGCGCTGGCGCGAGATACACCAGTCACCCCGGTTGGCCACCATGTTATATATGCGCTCTTCGCCCCAACCAGGGATCCAGCGCACAGTGCGGATCTGGTCGAGAGCAGGCTGCCGGAAACCGTCAATCGAGGCGAACCACTGCTCGGTGGCCCGGAAAAATACTGGCTTTTTACAGCGCCAGCAGTGAGGGTACTGGTGCATAATCGTGGAGTGGCTCATCAAATGTCCCCTGCGATCCAGTTCTTCAAGCACACCATTGTTGGCGTCCAGGTAAAACTGACCGGCGAAAATACCCCCTTCCCCGGTAAAAACCCCCTTGGCATTAACAGGAGATATTACAGGCAGATCATACTGCTTGCAAACAACAAAGTCCTCCATGCCGTGGCCCGGGGCGGTATGCACACAGCCGGTGCCCTGGTCAAGGGTGACATGTTCGCCCAGGATTACCAGCGAAACCCTGTCGATAAATGGGTGGCCGCATTCGATCAGTTCCAGTTCCGAACCCTTGAATGTACCTATTACTTCTGAATTTTCCTTACCAACGTTTTCAAGAAAACTATCCTTTAGTTCTTGTGCTACCAGGTACTTCTCTTGCCCGGCTTTTACTAAAACATATTTGTAATCCGGGTGCAGGGATACCGCCACGTTGGCCGGCAGGGTCCAGGGCGTGGTGGTCCAGATCACCAGGTACGTGTCTTCCTCGGGAAGGACGCCCCTGCCGTTTCTTACCGGAAACCGCACATAGATGGAAGCCGACTTTTTGTCTCCGTACTCCACTTCCGCCTCAGCCAGCGCCGTTTCACAGGTTGCGCACCAGTACACGGGTTTTAAGCCCTTATAAATATATCCCTTTTTGGCCATTTCACCGAAGGCACCAATCTGGCGTGCTTCAAAATGAGGCATAAGAGTAAGATAGGGTTTGTCCCACTGGCCTCTTACACCCAGCCGTTTAAACTCTTCCCGTTGAATATCTACAAACTTCAGGGCAAAGTCCTTACATTTGTTTCTAAACTCCACGGGGTTGATTTCATGCCGGTTTATGCCAAAAGCCTTTATCGCCTGCTGTTCAATCGGCAGTCCGTGGGTATCCCAGCCTGGCACATACGGCGCGTCGTAACCTGACATGGAGTGGAACTTTACCACGATATCTTTTAACACTTTATTTAAAACGTGGCCCAGGTGGATATGTCCGTTGGCGTAAGGCGGCCCGTCGTGCAGAATGAACTTTTGCCGCCCGCGGTTTTTTTCCTGGACCTTGCTGTAAATGTCAATTTCATCCCAAAATTTTAGAAACTCCACCTCCCTTTCAGGCAAATTTGCCCGCATGGGAAAGTTAGTTTTAGGTAAATTTAAGGTTTGGCCGTAATCCATTTCATACACTCCTCTAAAACGTTATATAAATATTTACCACGCACTGTAGGCATTGTCAAAAGCATAACAAGAAAGCACTGCGTTATCAAAAGCGAGTATGCCAAGGAAAGCGGGATTAGACAGGGCGGAGCGTACTGATCATCGTACGTGAGCACCCGGCTAAGCCCGGTTGACGCAGCCAGACGAAGCTTTTCATAACGCAAAAAACCCGTCCTCCTAAGGGACGGGATCTTTACCCGCGGTACCACCCTAACTGCAGCCCGGCAGCACAATACTCAGTGCCGGAAGCTAACCACTCAAATGCCCGATAACGGCGGCAAAACCGGCCTGGCTTAATTTTCAAGTGAATTTCAGCAGGCTTCTCACAGGTGATTTTCAGCGGCATACCCGTACCCGGTTTCCAGCACCCCGGGCTCTCTATACGGACAAAAACCCGCTTACTCTTCCCGCTCATTGAACTGTACATTATGCGCTAACAAGCAATATTATATAAAAAAGCCATATGGTAGTCAACCAAGCTTAAGTCATACCAGAATTATTTACCTTTATTGTTTGTGGTTAGTGTTATAAAACATTATTTTTAAAATTGTGAAATTAATATTTTTAGTAAAACTTTTAACAAAAAATGCCGACTATAATAATAGTATTGTATCTTAGTTTTTAGAAGGAACTCAAAAAATGAGCAGGATCTCCACATCACTATTAAAACCCGGCATGAAAGTCGAGCGCTCCGTTTACGGTCCCAGGGGCGAAATCCTGGTCGGCAGGGGAGCCGTCTTAACACCGCCTTTTATCAATAAACTTGCAGAATACAAAGTACCTTTCGTTTACATAAATGATGGCCGGGAGCAAGGTGTATTTAAAAGATATAAAGCTCACAAAATCCAGATTCCCAAAATTGAAGCAAAAGATTTAATTGCGAAAAAGACAAGGGCAGCCGCGGTTCGTCAGGTAAAAAATATCCTGCTGGAAACCAAAGAGTCCGGCAGGCTGGTTATTGACCCGCAATCGGTTTACAAAACTGTTGACCAGTTTACCGGAGAAATGATGGCCTGCCCCGACCTGATGTTTAATCTTGTCGACCTGCGCAGCCAGGATGACTACACCTTCGCCCACTCGGTCAATGTCTGCGTGCTTGCCCTGATGACCGGCATTACTCTCGGGTACGACGGTAAAAAGCTTGCATCACTTGGTGTGGGAGCCCTTTTACACGACCTGGGCAAGGTAAAAATCCCCGATGAAATCCTGAACAAGCCGGGCCGGCTGACTCGGGAAGAGTTCTCCGCCATCAAGATGCACACCGTATACGGCTACGAACTGATCCGTGATTCGAAAAGCATGGACGGCCTGCACGCACTTATGGCTTACCAGCACCACGAAAGCTGTGACGGCACCGGTTATCCCGCGGGTATTAGCACTGATAAGTTTCACGATTTCTCGCAAATTATATCGATAGTCGATAAATTCGACGCTCTAACCGCGGAACGGGTATACCGGAAGCCTTTTTCACCCTGCGAGGCATACGAAATGTGTGCCGCGTCAGGCAACTACTTATTTAAAGATTACATCGTCAAGGCCTTTCTGAAAAACATTGCCGCGTACCCTGCCGGATCTGTTGTTGAATTAAACAGCGGTTTTATTGGCATGGTTATCGACACCCCCAAGGGTTTTTCCACGTTCCCCAGGGTTATGCTGATGTATGATCCTGAACACCGGCCGCTGCCTGTACAGGAGGAAATTTCCCTGATTGAGAAAGGCAACCTGTTTGTAATAAGGATGCTTCAGCCGGAAGAAATCCAGTCCCTGTCGGAGCCTGATTAAAGAGACACCTTATGTCAATAAGGCCTTTATTTTTTCAGAGCTTAATCCTGACACCTTTATTACTTTATTGCGGCTGGTATGGCCGGAAACGATCTCCACCCGGGAACGGGGCACACCCAAAATTTTAGATAAAAAGGCCCTGCAGGCTTCGTTAGCCTTGCCCTCCAGCGGTGCGGCAGTCAGCCTGATCTTGAGGGCGTCTTCATAAATTCCAGCAACACACTCCCTGGACGACCGGGGCAGGACCCTCACTTTAAAAAACACATCTCCGTTCACTTCTCTGATGTGAAGCAAAGTTCTATTCCTCCGATGTGTATTTTATAATCCTGAAAACACATTGACAGGATTACAGATTTTTAATACATCCAAAAACTAAAACCAATTTTCACAGGATTTACAAGGTTATAAAGATTTACAAGATATAATAATAAAATATATTGAAAATGCAGTTATTATTAAATTTTTAATCTTGTCAATCTTCCCTAAATCTTGTTAATCCTGTCTATTTGTTTTAACTTGCTTACTCTGTTGCCGCCGCGTTAGCAGCATGGATATATCCTGAGTTAGAGTTCAAGCGCTTCTCTGAACCCTTTTGCCACGGTGTATACCAGGTCGACCAGGTGGTCGCAGCCACAGGGGCCGCCGATCTCCTTTATGATTTGTTTTTTATCTAAGCCAGGAAAAAAAGAACCCTTTAATTTTGTGAGTAACGGCGCGTTTTCGAAACAAACCGGATCCGGCGCCCGCAGGAAACTGCCATGGGACTCCAGCACCATGCCCTCATCATTTAAACTCACTTGTATCCCCATCTGATGAAATGAATCATTAAACATCCCTGCAGCCGAGTATCCTCCCGGAACCCTGAGGATGAAACAGTTTTTGGCCCGGGCAAAAAGCTTTTTGCCGATATAATAGCCGCCGACATACTTCGACCACCTGCGGGTGATACGGTGCAGGTTGCTGTAATAAAGGCATGAGTCCCGGTAGAATTTCTCCCAGTATAAACCGTATGACTCGGGGGTAGGGTAGCCCCTGTCATAGTATAGAAAAGTTTCAGCCTGGATAATGCCCTTGACGCATTCAGCCAGCATATCCCTGACTAATCCGCCGGCGATATCAGCCGCCTCCCGCCGCAGGTCACCACCGCAGTTGAAATACGCAGTTACTCCCTTGAGCCCGTGCAAAATTCCACTCCCGTTAAAGCTCTCCCCTGGTGAGCGGGTAACCTCCCAGCCGGCGTCTTTTATAATAAAAGTTGACCTGTCAATCACAAGCCAGCCTGTAGCTTCAATTTTTGTGCCGACCAGGGTGGTTTCGGCAATCAGGTCCCCCCCGTCCAGGTTGGTCACAGAACAAAACGCGCTGTTTTGATAAATGTACTCCAATGCAAAAACCTCCTTAATTATCAGCATGTAAGTTTACACCATAATAGTTGGTGACAAAGTAATATAGTATCCTGGCGGTTATGCCCCAGATAAAACGCTCCCCGTATTCGAAGAAATATACAGGCAAAGACCATCTTTTATGCCAGTCCTTTCTGTAGGAGGCGGGAACCCTGTCGAATGGGAAATCCCTCGCGTAACGAGTCGCGACTTCAACGCTGCTTTCAGCAGGCGGGTTCTTCAGAAAATACTCCAGCGGAGCCCAAAAAACTTCTTTCACTTCAGCCGGATTCGGCTTAATGCTTTCTTTCTCCTTAATAAGGCCCACATAAGGATAAATTATAGTTGCCGGGGGTGTAA
>CAZPXL010000060.1:0-9592 GCA_964591005.1 uncultured Eubacteriales bacterium | reverse complement strand
AGTTCGCTTGATATGCGCATGACCTGTTCCTGGTACAGGATAACTCCGTAGGTGTCCTTTAATATCGGCTCCAGTTTGGGGTGGAGGTAGCTTGTTTTCTTAATCCCGTGCTTATTTTTGATAAAGTCTTCCACCATGCCGCTGCCCAGGGGGCCCGGGCGGTATAAGGCCACGAGGGCCACGATGTCTTCAAATACTTCGGGCTTCAGTTCCCTCAGGATGGCCCGCATGCCGCTGCTTTCCAGCTGAAATACCCCGGCGGCCTCACCCCTGGACAGCATCTCATAGGTCAGCTTGTCATCAATGGGTATCTTGTCTATATCAAGGTTATCACCGGTACTTTCGGTAATGGCCTTAACTGCGTCGCTGATCACCGTCAGGGTCCTCAGGCCAAGCATGTCCATCTTTAAAAGGCCGAGCTCTTCCACCGTTCCCATGGAAAACTGGGTTGTTACCGGCCCGTCGGTAGCTTTATATAGAGGAAGATAATGAGTCAAAGGTTCAGGGGTGATCACTATGCCGGCGGCGTGAGTGGAGGCGTGCCTGGGCATCCCTTCCAGCGCCGAGGCGGTGTCAATCAATTTTTTTATTTCTGCTCTTTGGTCGTAGAGTTCTTTTAACTCGGGTGCGTCATTCAGGGCTTTTTCGATGGTCATATGCAGTTCCGCCGGCACCAGCTTGGCTACCCTGTCTACATCGCCGTAGGGCATGTTCAGCGCTCTGCCCACGTCCCTGACAGCCATCCGGGCCGCCATTGTGCCAAAGGTAATAATTTGCGCCACATGGTCCGCGCCGTACTTCTGCACTACATAATCAATAACTTCGCTCCGCCGCTCGAAACAGAAATCTATATCAATGTCCGGCATGGAGACTCTTTCCGGGTTGAGGAATCTTTCGAACAGCAGGCCGTATTTCAGCGGGTCGATATTGGTTATGCCCAGGCTGTAGGCGACGAGGCTGCCCGCCGCGGAACCACGGCCCGGGCCTACCGGGATACCGTTGGTCCTGGCGAAATGGATAAAGTCCCAGACTATCAGGAAGTAGGCCGAGTAGCCCATCTGTTTGATTACGCCCAGCTCATATTCCATCCGCCTTTTTATATCGTCGCTGAAATCGTCGCCGAATAACTTCTTGATACCATGTAAGCAGAGCTCTTGCAGGTAGGTGTCGGCATTATAACTTTCAGGCACCTCGTAGTGGGGCAGGTAGTAATTGCCGAACTCAATTTTCACGTTGCAGCGTTCCGCAATTGCCAGGGTGTTCTGCAAAGCCTGCGGATGTTCGCCAAAAAGGAGTTTCATCTCCTCGGGGCTTTTCAGGTACAGTTCTTCCGACTGAAACTTCATCCGTCCCGGGTCATCCACGCTTTTGCCGGTCTGGATGGCCAGCAGTACGTCCTGGCTTCCGGCGTCCTCACGCCTTACGTAGTGGACGTCATTGGTCGCGACAATCGGAATGTTCATTTCCCTGTGTATTTTCAGCAGTTCCCTGTTGGCCTTACGCTGTTCTTCAAAACCGTGGTCCTGCAGCTCCAGGAAATAGTTTTCCGGACCAAATATATCACGGTATTCAGCCGCCGCCTGCCTTGCTTTTTCATGGTCCCCGGCCAGAATTTTAGCCGTCACCTCACCGGCGATGCAGCCGCTTAAAGCGATCAGGCCCCTGCTGCAGGCGGCCAGGACTTCCTTGTCAACCCTGGGCCGATAATAAAACCCCCTGGTGAAACCCTGTGAAACAATATTAAGCAGGTTATGGTAGCCTTCATTGTTTTCCGCCAGCAAAACCAGGTGGTACAGGTTGTCGTCTATCCTGGGCGTGCGGTCTGCCATGGTGCGCGGCGCCACATAAACTTCACAGCCGATGATCGGCTTAATCCCGGAGTTATTGCAGGTCTTATAAAATTCCACCACACCGTGCATGGCGCCGTGATCTGTTATTGCCAGCGCCGGCATCTCCATTTCGCAGGCTCTCTTCACCGCCCGCTTAATGCGTGCCGCACCGTCTAAAAGGCTGTATTCAGAGTGAAAATGCAAATGGACAAACAAATGATTGACACCTCCTTTCAATACCAGATTTATTGATATTAATTATAAACTACACGCTCTTAAACTAAATCCGCCCATTTACCCCCGGTTATAATCTGCAGTTGCTCCATCGTAACCGGCAGCGCCGAGTGAGGTGTGCCGGCGGCCGCGTAAACCACCGGGAACCGGTACATGGAATCGTCCAGGTAGACCGGTATGTCTTCGCCCAGCGCCAGCGGGCACACACCCCCAACCGGGTAGCCGGTAACGCGGCGGACCGTGTCGGGGTCGGCCATCCTCACCTTTGAAGCGCCAAGCAGCCTTTTCAGCTTGCCGCTTTTAATCTTGTTGTCTCCGCTGGCCACGATTAAGACCGGATTGTCATCAGCCAGAAACAGCAGGGTCTTGGCGATCTGGCCAACCTCCACACCTAAAGCCGCCGCTGCCAGCTCGCAGGTGCTGGTGCTCTCCTCAAACTCAATAATTTTCAAACCCATATTGTACTGATCCAGGTAAAGCTGGACCTTTTCAATAACATTCAGAAAAACCACTCCTTTTGCCCTGTAATTCTATCCTGTAAATTTGTTTTAATTTTATAACTTACCCCAGACCAGGGAAGCCCTGCTGCCTTAAAGACTCGTACAGTACAACCGCTGCAGAGTTCGCCAGGTTTAACGACCTGGCCTCGCTGATCATCGGCACCCGGATTAGCTCACCAGGGTAACCGCCCAGTATTTCCAACGGCAGCCCCCTGGTTTCCCTGCCAAAAATCAGGAAACCACCTGTTTCATAAGATATTTCGGTGTATAAGTTGGAAGCTTTTGTGGTGGCGAAATAAAACCGCCCCTCTTTGTAACGGCCGGCAAAATCCTGAAAACTGTCATGGTAGATCACTTCCACCAGGTGCCAGTAATCGAGGCCGGCCCGCTTGAGGTACTTGTCCTCCGTGGAAAAACCCAGTGGTTTTATTAAATGAAGCGCCGTGCCGGTAACTGCACAGGTCCTGGCTATGTTTCCCGTGTTGGCGGGTATTTCAGGCTCGACCAGTACTATGTTCAAAAGTCTCACTTCCTAAGGCTTGTAGCTGCAGTAATTTTTTAAACAGCATTTATGGCAGGCCGGCTTCCTGGCCGAACAGATTTCCCGGCCGTGAAAAATCAACCTGTGGTGAAACGGCATCCTTTCTTCAGGCGGGATGCGGGCCGCCAGGTCATCCTCGACCTTTACCGGATCACGCGCCGCGGACAGCCCCAGCCTGCGGGCCACGCGAAAGACATGGGTGTCAACCGGCAGCGCGCTGCCGCCGTAAGCAACTCCGATGATTACCCCGGCAGTTTTCCGCCCTACTCCCGGCAGCGCCTCCAGCTCGTTTCTCGTCATGGGTACGCGTCCGCCGTGGGATTTAATAATTTCCCTTGCAGATTCAATAATAAACCTGCTTTTATTGCGGTACAAACCGCAGCCTTTTATCTCTTCGCCCAGTTCCTCCGCCGTCAGGCGGGCAAAGTCCTGCGGTTTGTTGTACTTTTTAAAAAGCCGGGCGGTAATGCGGTTTACCTGCTTGTCTGTGCACTGCGCGGAAAGAATGGCCGCCACCAGGAGTTCAAACGGCGTTTGAAAAATTAAAGATGTACCGGCCTCCGGGTAGCATTTTGCCAATAATTCTAAAACCGCTGAAATTTTTTCTTTTTCAGAGCATTGTTCCTTATCTATGAATAAAACTCCTTTTTATGAGCATCTTAATGAAATTAACTGGTTTTTACTTCCATTTACAATATGTTTTTTAACTTCAATATATTTTCAAGCACCTGTTTCGTCATTTGTTAATAAAGATAATCTTTCCGGGCAATAATAAAAAAAGCCTTCAGCTAATCCAATTATACCACGAATTTTTGGATGATAATCTCTTCTTATTCTTAAAGGAGGACAACTAATGTCTGTAATAGTTCTTTTGTTTTTTTCAGCATTAATACTGGTTATTGCAGCGGGTATTTTTTTATGGCCTGCGAAGCGCAGCCGCGCAGCTAAAATCAATAACCCGCCCCGCCCGCTGTTAATCGAGGAAACCGCTGAAGAACTGGGAATAAACATTCCTGCCGCCGCAAACCGTCCGTCTCCCGGTCAGCCTGATATTTACCTTCCCCACAACTACGGAGTGGACCGGATGGTCCTGCTCGCCCGCGACCCGCACTGGCTGTTTTCCTACTGGGAAATCACAGCCACCAAACAAGAAGAGTTCACGGGCATATACGGGCCGGAAGCCTGGCTCTCCTCCCACCCTGTTTTAAGGATATATGATGTTACCGGCGTCGATTTCAACGGCAAAAACGCTCACAAATATATTGATTATCATGTGGATGAACATATCGACAACTGGCATATTGAAGTTGGGGAGCCAGACCGTTCATTTTGTGTGGACCTGGGACGCATGTTTCCGGACGGGCGCTTTATCACCTTGCTGCGATCCAATGTTGTCACCACTCCGCGCGCGTCACTTTCCGACCGTCTGGACGAGGAATGGATGTGGCTCGAAGGGCTGTACCAGTCAATTGGAAGGATTAAATACGGCGTCAGTTCACCCTTAATTATTGAAGAACTGGCCTTGAGAAAAGGAGCGCTCCCCCTTGGAGTCAGTTCCCCGGGAAATTGGAACACTTAATTTAAGATTATGAGAATGAAAGGAGCCTGCTGATGTCAAAAGGGTACCTCTGCCTTGTACTGCACGCGCACCTGCCCTATGTGCGCCACCCCGAGCACGAATTTTTTCTTGAAGAAAAATGGCTTTATGAAGCTATAACGGAAACATATATACCGTTAATCCAGGTTTTTGACAGGCTGCTGGCGGACAACGTCAGCTTCAGATTAACTTTAAGCCTTTCACCGCCCCTGATCTCAATGCTGACCGACCCTCTGCTGCAGGATCGCTACGTGGGGCATTTGTCAAAATTGATCGAACTGGCAGGAAAAGAGGAAGGCCGCACTTATGGCAGTCCATTTCATGAATCAGCACTGATGTATAAAAAACGATTTCAGGAAGCCATGCATATCTTTTGCGACCAATACGGGCGGAACCTGGTCAGCGCTTTTAAAAAATTCCAGGACAGCGGGCGGCTTGAGATCATAACCTGCGCTTCCACCCACGGGTACCTGCCTTTTATGATGCTCCAGCCTGAAGCAGTAAACGCACAGGTAAGAGCAGCAGTCGACCTGCATACCCGCCACCTGGGCAGGCCGCCGCTGGGCATCTGGCTTCCCGAATGCGCTTATACCCAGGGTATAGATGAAATAATCAAAAGAAATGGCTTAAAGTTCTTTTTTACTGATGCTCATGGTGTACTTTACGCCTCGCACCGGCCGCGTTTCGGCATATTCGCCCCGATCTACTGCCCATCCGGAGTAGCGGCTTTTGGCAGGGACATAGAGTCTTCGAAACAGGTCTGGAGCAGCCAGGAGGGTTACCCGGGCGATTATGAGTACAGGGAGTTTTACCGGGATATCGGGTACGACCTCGATTTCGAATACATTAAACCTTACATCCATCCTGACGGGCTGAGGACACATACCGGTTTTAAATATTTTAAAATAACGGGCAAGGTAGACCTGGGGCAAAAAGAGCCTTACTCCCCCCGGCGCGCGGAAGAAAAAGCAGCGGAACATGCCGGAAACTTCATGTTTAACCGGCAGCATCAAATTCTGCACCTTGCCGGTTTGATGGAAAGGCCTCCTATTATTGTCGCGCCTTATGATGCGGAACTTTTTGGCCACTGGTGGTTTGAAGGTCCCAGGTGGCTGGAATACCTGATCAGGAAAATCGCCTTTGACCAGGACGTTATCGAGTTGATCACTCCCGGCGATTACCTGAAAAAGTTTACCTGCAACCAGGTGGCCGTGCCCTGCTCTTCCAGCTGGGGAAACAAGGGTTACCACGAGGTCTGGCTCTGCAAGGCAAATGACTGGATATACCGGCATCTTCACATGGCGGCTGAAATGATGACGTCCATGGCCAACCGGCGCCGCGGCGCCGATGGGCTGCTCCGGAGAGCCCTCAACCAGGCGGCACGGGAACTGATGCTGGCACAAAGCAGCGACTGGGCTTTCATCATGAGCACCGGCACAATGGTTGAATACGCTTTAAAAAGGACTAAAACCCACCTTAGCAACTTCCTTCGCCTGCATGACGAGATAGAAGGCAACCGGATTGACGAGGGGTGGCTGAGTGATTTGGAATACCGGGATAATATTTTCCCTGATATTGATTACAGCTGGTACGGGCAGTCCGCACCTGAGGCGCAGGCCGTGTAACATCAATACTTATAAACTTTATATCTTATGTGAAACTCTTTCTATTTGAAAGAGTTTTTTACATTAACACCTTTGTTTTTTATAAGATAACTATATTTTATATTAAATCTGTTATTTTAATGATTAACTTGTTGATAATATTAACTTTGCCATCATTTACTCCTTGAATTTGAAATTATTTATAGTAATCTTATATTAAGTTATTTAACCAATTTAACATTTAAGTTTATTTAATGTTTTTGTAAAGCAAATACACTAATAGAAAGGGTTGTTAAAATGCGCAAAATACTATTACTAGTCGTCTTTACCCTGGTTTTGTCAGTAGTCTTTTCTTCCGCGGCAATTGCCCGTCAATCTGACGAAGTTATTTTCTACGGCAACAGCCAGAGCGGATCAGTCAGCTTCGGCGACCATGGCTACGCCTGGTACCATTCTGATTCCTATAATGATGATGGCAGCTCCATTACTGACCGCTGTCGTTCCTACTTTTACAGCAAAATTAATAAGTATTATTACGGCAACCAAACCGACAGACGTGCTGACTGGATTTTAAAACGCGACTTCAAACGGTTGTTTGACCGGGACGGAGAACGGTATTTTTATGTGGACGACAATGGCGTCAGCCATTATTTCTACCTTGACCCCGACCGGGAATATGAAGTAAAAAGTTATAAAGACAAAAACGGCACAACCCAGTACTATTTCAAAGCTACGGGCTGGAAATAACATCGTCTTAGGAACGGGGACACACCTACGGCTTCTGTGAATTTTAATCGTAGCATGTAACCAGATAGAAGAACGGGGACACACCTCTATCACAAGCATTTCTGCATGCCGAGGAATGTCCCCGATGGGGGGCGGGGCTAAAACCCCGCCCTTTAACTTTTTGATCCTGTTATTTCGTTTATCTTCTTGATGTACATATCGGTCAGCTCTTGTGCTATTTCCATGGTGCTGCCTTCACTGAAAACCCGGCATACCGGTTCGTCCGGATCGGGGAGCACCAATGCCCACCCGTCCGGGTGAAAAATTTTAATACCGTCCAGCATTTCCAAATCGCTGGCGGGCGGGTCCTGGACAAGGCACCTGATCACTTTTCCCTTGGCTTCCCATGGTACCGGAACATCACGGCTGTCCATGAAAAACAGCGGTATTTCGTCCACCAGGGTGGATAGAGTCACTTTATGCACGGCCATATAATTCAATATATTGGCCAGGGCTGACAGCGCGTCAAAGTGAAGGAAAAAATGCGAAATGGCCTCCGGCGCGGCTTCTTGCGCCAGCACCTTATCCAGAAAATCCTGAAGGGCTGTTTTTGTCCGCACTACTTTGCCCCGGTATTGTTCAGCCAGCGATTCAATTACTCTTGGCGCGGTAACCGGCACCACCACCGATCCGGACTGTCCTTTCAAGATAATCAGGGATATCAGGACCGTCAGCAGATTATCCTGGATCACCCGGCCTTTTTCATCAATTAAAATCAGGCGGTCGGCGTTGGGATCTAGGATTACACCCACGTCGGAGCCGCTTTCAACTACCGTTTCAGCCAGCGCAGGGAGCATCTCCTGGCAGCCTTTCCAGGCGCAAAACCGGGAGGCTGCGGCAGGGTGAAAATCCCCGGCTGTAAAACCCAGTTTATCGCGCAGGCCACGGACATATACTTCAAGGTTTGACCGGTCATAACAAAGCATCAGTTTGAAACCCGCCAGGCGCATTTGCACCCCGTTCAGGTCTTCACAAATAGCCGCTATATACCTGTCACCCACACTGGTTACTGCTTCAGGGGTGTGCAGCCTGCCCGCCTCAGACCGGGGAAAATCCTCCCTGGCCAGAGCGTTTTCGACCTTGCGCTCCATCTCCCTGGAAATATTTCCGCCCCGGGCGTTCATAAATACCATTACCAGTTTATCAGGTGAGTCCGGTGACACCTTTACATGTATTCCTGCCTTGCATCCAAGGGCCCGCACGGCGTAACGGCTCACCGGGGTAATGCTCCCGCCCAGGTCCAGAACCTGGGTTCCCACAGACTGGGCCCCGCATATCAGCGCTTCCCTGATCATACTCGAGGCTGTATAGCTGTCACTGCCTACAGCCAGGCGCGCGCCGGGACCGGTCACCGAACCGAAGGCAGCGCCGATCCTTGCTGCTGTCTCAGGAGTAATCTCCACGTTGGCCAGCCCTGAGATACCCTCAAAACCAAATATCTTTTTGGGAGAAACCGTTCCCCAGATTACACTGCGGTGGACAGTGGCGCCTGCTTCCACCAGTTTGTGGGGCCATAGTTTTACATCAGGCTTTAACTGGCTGTTTTCGCGTATGATCGAGTCGTCTCCGACAACGGCTCCCTCGTATATCCCCGCTTTCGCCTGCACCTGTACCCTGCTGCATACCACCGCGCCGCGCAGGGCCGCGCCGCTGCCCACAAAGACATTGTTCCAGAGGACACTCCTCTTGATGGAGGCGCCTCTCTGCACGAGACAGCCGCTGCCCAGGAGAGTATAGGGATCAATTTTAGCGCCGGGCCCGATCTGGCAGTTCGCTCCGATAAATGACGGCCCCTTCACCACGGCGGCTTCGTCGATAAAGGCGCCTTCCTCCACCCAGACTCCTTTGTAAAGCTCTTTTCCGGGCATTTTTATTTTGACTTTTCCCGATAGTATGTCGTGGTGCGCTTCCAGGTACTGCAGGAGGTTTCCGATATCGCACCAGTAGCCCGGCAGGACCATGCCGAACAGGGGTTTTTTCTCCCTGAGCAAAAGGGGAAACAAATCCTTGCTGAAATCGAACTTCTGCCCGGGCGCGAAATAATCAAGTGCTTCCGGCTCGAGCACATAGATACCAGTGTTCACCGTATCACTGAAAACCTCTCCCCAGCCCGGCTTTTCCAGGAATTGAGTTATTTTACCGTCTTCTGATGTGATCACCACGCCGTATTCCAGCGGGCAGTCTACCCTGGTTAAGATTAAAGTCGCAATGGAGCCCTGCTTTTTATGAAAATCCACAGCTCTGGACAGATCAAGGTCAGTAAGGGCGTCCCCGCTGATCACAAGAAAGGTTTCGTCCAGAAACGAGGCCGCGTTTTTTACACTTCCGGCCGTGCCTAAAGGTGAATCCTCAACGAAGTAATGTAAATTCACACCTTGTTCCGACCCATTGCCGAAGTGGTCCCGGATCGCCTCGGGCATGTACTGGAGGGTTACCCCGATATCGATAAAACCGTGCTCCTTCAAAAGAGCAATAATATGGCTCATGATCGGTTTATTCAA
>CAZPXL010000059.1:6837-9848 GCA_964591005.1 uncultured Eubacteriales bacterium | reverse complement strand
GTGAAAAGCAAGGGATAATCTGTCAGTCATTTATTAACAGGTTCTTGCATATTAGTTCTAAAATTGACGGGCACGGGGGGATTACCGTGTTTTTGATACAGGATAAAATCGTTTTAAGCATGGCGGGTCTCAGATTTTTATCCGCTTCCATCGAGTTTACCGCTGCGATGCTAATGCTGATGTACGGGAGGGTTGAAACGGCTTTTAAAATAAACGCGCTGCTGGCCCTGGTGGGGCCGACAATCCTGATTACAGTTACAACGCTTGGACTAATCGGGCTGGCCGGAAAAATCAATGGGTCCGGAATGGTGATAGTTATTCTGGGTGTCGCATTAATATTCATAGGAATTAATAAAATTTAAATAATTTATTACATATAAGTTTCTGCACAATGGCAGGAGCTTTTATTTTTTGTGTATAATTAACCTAAATCATTAAACTATTTTGTAGAAAGCTCGATAATTATAATGAATCCCTGTTGCCCATGTAAATTGTTTTGAATAATGAGGAGATTTTATGAAGGATAACAGCAGTATGGAAAATGACAGTCTGGATTTAGGTCTTGGCGGGGTTTGGGTCAAAGACGGCAAAGTATTTGTAAAAGACCCCAGCGCTGACGTCAGTATTCTCGCCATAACTCCCTGTGAAGGTGTAGAGTTGGTGATAAACGGGGAAGCAGCCACAGGGAGGACCAAAGTTAGCGAGAAAGATGAAATAGTCTTAAAGCCTTTGGCGGTTGAAGATCCTGGTTCATACAAAATTACGGTCGCCCCGGACTGCTTGTCGGCAAGTCTTGAGGTTAGAATGAGTACTGTAACCGGGTACTCAATATTAGACGCAGGGCCGGAAATTAATCTAACTTTAAGGGCGGAAGCCAGGGTTGAAAAAAAATGCCCCTTCACACTGGCTGAAATTTTGCATGCGTTATCAGGAAAAAACATCACTTTTGGCATAAAGCACAGCGAAATTAATGCTGTCCTGGCGGGGAAGGAAGACGGTCGCTGCCTTATAGCCGAAGGTGAGGCGCCTGGTGAAACCATCAATGACCGGATTGAGCTGAAATTTAACGCCGGTCAGGAAGAGCAAAAAATTAACGATACCGGGCAAAAGGTTAACTTTAGAGACCTGGTTGAAATTCTTTCAGTTGAACCGGGAACGCTGCTGGCAGAAAAATTCTTTGGGGTTCAGGGCAAACCCGGCAGGAAGGTAAACGGAGTTATGATTTTTCCGCCAAAACCTGTCGCCTGTGATATAATAGCCGGCAAGGGAGTGGAAGTTTCCTCCGACGGGAGCAAAGTAATTTCGAAAATCAGCGGCCGTCCCATTGCCAAAAAACTGGGCAAAGGCTATGTTATCGATGTTGATCCGGTCTTACATAAAAAAGGTGATATTGACATCCAATCCGGCAACATCCGTTTTAAAGGAGATGTGGTTGTTCACGGGAATGTCTGTGAAGGAATGACCGTTCAGGCGGCCGGCAGGATAAATGTCCTTGGTATGATCTTCGGGGCTCAAATCGCCGCCCAGGGGGACATCACCGCAGTTCAGAATATAACCGGCAGCACCCTTGTCGCAGGCGGCAATAACAGTTTTTTTAAGGTTTTTTACAAGCACCTGGACGCGCTGCAGTCAGACCTGAAAGAGGTCGGCAGTATGTTATCAAAAATGGATGAGCAGGCAAAGTCGAAGAATATTAAAACGGGACAGCTCGTGCAGCTTCTGATAGACAAAAAGTATGCCAGGGTACCAAGCCTGATCGCGGAAATAATTAAAATATCCGGGCAGAACACTTTTATAATTCCCCGGGATATGATTGACCTGCTGGGTATGATCGGGAAAAAATTAAGCGGCTTAAACGTGCTGAAAATAGAGTCTCCCGAGGAATTTAACAACATTATTAATGAAATTAACAACGTGCAGAAAACAATTGAAAATATGGCTCAGAACAAGGCCAATATTACCTTCGCGTATTCCGTGAACAGCAAGTTCGAAGCATCCGGTGACGTCAAGGTGGAGGGCGGCGGCTGCATCAATACAAACATCAACGCCGGGGGTAACGTTACTGTTAAGGGTGTTTTCAGAGGCGGGGAAATCCAGGCCGGCGGCAACATTATTTTAAACGAAGCCGGTTCGGAGATGGGCGCCAAAACATTGATCAAGACTGAAAGCGGGAGCAAGGTAATGATCAGGAAAGCGAACGAGGGCGTGCGTATTCAAATTGGCGGGCGCATGGCCAGCATTACCGAGACACAAAACAATATTAAGGCGGAGTTGGACGATGTGGGCACCCTGGTAATTTCATACTAACAGTGTAAAAACATAAAATAAGCTGTTATGGCTGATTGACATAAAATCTTAGATATTGTAAAATATACGATAACAAAATGACCTTGAAATCGGTCCAGTGAGACCGGTAAGGATTCATAGATACGGTGTTTTTTTTGGCGTGCTATGCCTGCTTATCGGTTTCGATTAGCAGGCATTTTTGATTCTGGAGGGCTTATGAGTAAGGAAAAAGCGCAGATCCTGGATCAGGCAGGGGTCCGGCGGTCCCTGACCAGGATAGCCCACGAAATAATTGAGCGAAACAAGGGCACCGACGACCTCGTGCTGGTCGGCATCCGGCGCCGGGGAGTGCCCCTGGCGGAGCGCCTGGCTGAAAGAATAATGGATATCGAGGGGCACAATGTGCCTGTCGGTATTTTGGATATCACCCTTTACCGGGACGACCTGACAACCCTTGCCCACCAGCCCCTGGTGCATTCTACCGAGATCTCTTTCCCGGTTGAGGGGAAGATTGTAGTCCTGGTAGACGACGTCATATTTACGGGGCGCACCATAAGGGCCGCCCTCGGGGCTTTGATCGACCTGGGCCGCCCAAAGGTAATCCAGCTGGCCGTTTTGATTGACAGGGGACACCGGGAGCTTCCGATCAGGGCTGATTATGTCGGCAAAAACGTGCCTACATCAAAGAAGGAAGAAATTTCAGTGCGACTGCAGGAAATAGACGG
>CAZPXL010000059.1:5564-6737 GCA_964591005.1 uncultured Eubacteriales bacterium | reverse complement strand
TTCGGATCCACCTTTAAATAACGGTCCCGTGAGGCCGGAAAGGGGAGCCAGCCAGTAAACCTTTCGGGCCTCAGTCCGGGCATTATCCGGGCCGAGGCTTTATTTTCAGACACAGGGGGGAAGTTGATGGAACTGCGCGGCAAAGACATGGTCGGACTACGCAATATCACCGCGGATGAAATAGAGCTGGTTCTTAACACGGCTGAAGCGATGAAAGGGATAATCAACAGGCAGATAAAAAAAGTGCCCACCTTAAGAGGGCGGACCGTAATAACAGTGTTCTACGAGGCAAGCACCCGCACCAGGACCTCCTTTGAACTGGCGGCCAAGTATTTAAGCGCTGACACCGTGGGTATAACCGCGGCTACAAGCAGCGTGAGTAAAGGGGAAAGCCTCAAGGACACCGCCCGCAATCTGGCCGCGATGGGGGCCGACGTGGTTGTGCTGAGACATCCCATGGCCGGAGCCGCGGAACTGCTGGCAAACACTCTCAGCGCCTCGGTCATTAACGCCGGGGACGGCGCTCACGAACACCCTTCCCAGGCGCTGCTGGACCTGTTTACAGCCAGGGAAAAGAAAGGCCGGCTGGAGGGGCTTAAAGTGGCTGTTGTCGGAGATATCCTGCACAGCAGGGTAGCCCGCTCGGATATATGGGGTTATACCAGAATGGGCGCAGAGGTAAGACTTGCCGGACCGGCCACATTAATGCCTAAAGGCATTGAAAAAACGGGAGCCAGGGTTTGCAGCAATATCGAAGAAGCGCTGGAGGGCGCCGACGTGGTCAATGTCCTCCGGATCCAAACGGAAAGACAGCAGCAGGGGCTGTTTCCAAGCTTGAGGGAGTACAGCAGGATGTTTTGCATCAATCGTGAAAGGCTCAGGCTGGCCGCTCCGGACGCCCTGCTGATGCACCCGGGTCCCATGAACCGGGGTATTGAAATTTCCCCCGATGTGGCGGACGGCCTCCAGTCAGTGATTACCGAGCAGGTAACAAACGGGGTGGCGGTCAGGATGGCTTTGCTTTATCTCTTGATTGGAGGAGGCGCCAGATGAAAATTTTAATTAAAGGCGGTTTGGTGGTTGACCCGGTTTGCGGGAAAGTCTTGAAAAAGGATATCCTGGTGGTTGACGGCAAAATTGCCGGTTCCGGCACAAATTTAAGCCAGAGCGGCG
>CAZPXL010000059.1:0-5464 GCA_964591005.1 uncultured Eubacteriales bacterium | reverse complement strand
GGCTGTATGCACGAGGGGTATATATCAACAATATTGGGATTGAAGGGTATTCCGGCCTGTGCCGAGGAAGTCATGGTGGCCAGGGATATCCTTTTAGCGGAAGAAACCGGCTGCCGGGTGCATATCGCCCATGTCAGTACAGCCGGTTCTGTCCGGCTGCTGAAAGAGGCAAAGGCGAGAGGTGTCAGAGTGAGCGCGGAGGCGGCGCCGCACCATTTTACACTCACCGACGAGGCTGTAATGGGCTTTGACACATTCACCAAGGTTAACCCTCCCCTGCGCACAGGGGATGATGTGGCAGCTGTAAAACAGGGATTGGCGGACGGTACCATAGACGTTATCGCCACCGACCACGCCCCGCATACGGCT
The DNA here is from genome assembly GCA_964591005.1 of uncultured Eubacteriales bacterium. Taxonomy (GTDB): domain Bacteria; phylum Bacillota; class Desulfotomaculia; order Desulfotomaculales; family Pelotomaculaceae; genus Syntrophopropionicum. Next base: position 5,095 of record CAZPXL010000059.1, on the reverse strand, counting down.
GAAGAAAAAGATGTTGAATATGAGCGCGCGCCCTTTGGCATAGCAGGCCTGGAAACAGCAGTAGGGCTGGTCTGGACCGAGCTGGTAAATACCGGTGTGCTGACACCGCTTCAGGCGATAACCTGTATGACCCTGAACCCGGCCAGGATCCTGGGCATACCAAAGGGCACCCTGGAGACAGGGGCGGACGCCGATATCACCATCATAGACCCCGGGCTTGCCGAGGCGGTAGATCCGGCCAGTTTTGCCAGTAAAGGCCGTAATACACCTTTTGCCGGGCGCATGCTCAAGGGACTTCCCTGGTTAACCATGGTCAGCGGCAGGGTAGTGATGCGCGGGGGAATACTGGAAGAAGACAATCAGCAGCAGTAACATTTTGTCCTGTTTTTGCGAAATACCAATGGTGCTATTTCCGGCATTATGCGATCAAGAGCTATTAATTCGGAGGTGTATTTATGCACGCGATGCTCGCGCTGGAAGACGGTACCTTATTCGATGGTAGGGCTTTTGGAGTACATGGAGAACAATGGGGAGAGGTGGTTTTCAACACCGGGATGACCGGTTACCAGGAGGTCCTTACAGACCCTTCCTACTGCGGCCAGATAGTGGTGATGACCTACCCCCTGATTGGTAATTACGGGATTATGAAGGAGGACTTCGAGTCCCAAAGGTCATATGTAAGAGGTTTTGTGGTGCGTGAAGAGTGCCGGCAGCCAAGCAACTGGCGCTTATCAGAAACAATCGACAGCTTTCTGAAGAAAGAAGGAGTGATAGGCCTTTCAGGTATTGACACCCGTTCACTGACCAGGCGGTTGCGCAGCCACGGCACCATGCGGGGTGTGCTCAGCACAATTACCGATGATGCGGCGGCCCTGGTTGAAAGGGCAAAAAACTGCCCTCACTTAACCGGGCAGGAGCTTGTGCCAATCGTGGCGGCCAAAGAAATAAACACCCTGCCCGGCACCGGCTACAGGGTAGTCCTTATTGACTTCGGCGCCAAGCTTAACATTGTCCGCTGCCTGCGGGAACGGGGCTGCGAGGTGGTGGTAGTGCCGCCCACGGCGGCCGCCAATGAAATTTTAGCTTTGAACCCGGACGGGATCGTGCTTTCCAACGGTCCCGGGGACCCGGTCGACGTGCCATATGCCATAGAAACGTTAAAGCATTTGATAGGTAAAAAACCGGTACTGGGCATATGCCTGGGCCACCAGGTTTTGGCGCTGGCCCTGGGAGCAAAAACATACAAAATGAAGTTCGGACACCGCGGCGCCAACCACCCGGTTAAAGACCTGGTAACCGGGCGGGTTTATATCTCTTCTCATAACCACGGTTTCTCGGTTGACGAGGAATCGATGAAAGGGCTGGATATATCTGTCTCCCACCGCAACCTTAACGACGGCACGGTGGAAGGCTTGAGGCACAAGTTCCTGCCGGTGTTTTCAGTGCAGTATCACCCCGAGGCATCACCGGGGCCGAAAGACTCCGAGTACATTTTTGACGAGTTCCTGGAAATGATGGCCGGGAGGGATAAATAAAATGCCACTGAATAAAGCAATAAAAAAAGTAATGGTAATCGGCTCCGGCCCCATAATCATCGGGCAGGCGGCCGAGTTTGACTACGCCGGCACCCAGGCCTGCCGCTCGCTTCGCGAAGAGGGAGTGGAGGTAGTCCTGGTCAATTCCAACCCGGCGACCATTATGACCGATACAAACATGGCGGACCGGGTCTATATCGAGCCTCTTACCCTGGATTTTGTCACCAGGGTGATCCGGCAGGAAAAACCGGACGGACTCCTGCCGACCCTGGGCGGGCAGGTGGGCCTGAACCTGGCCCTGCAGTTGGCCGAAGCAGGTGTTCTCGAAAATGAAGGGGTAAAACTGCTGGGCACTTCGGTAGAGGCTATTAAAAGGGCGGAAGACAGGGAAATGTTTAAAGATATGATGAATACGATCGGAGAGCCGATTCCCGAGAGTGTTATCGTCTCCAACCTGGAAGAAGCCGAGGCCTTCGCGGCTGAAATAGGGCTGCCCCTGATCGTCCGACCCGCCTATACACTGGGAGGCACCGGCGGCGGTATAGCCTACACCATGGACGAGCTCCGCGCCACCTGTACCCGGGGCCTCAAGTACAGCATTATCAACCAGGCGCTTATTGAGCAGTGTGTTGTAGGTTGGAAGGAGATCGAGTACGAGGTCATGCGCGACAGCGCCGACAACTGCATTGCCGTCTGCAACATGGAAAATATTGACCCGATGGGCATTCACACGGGGGACAGTATTGTGGTGGCCCCTTCCCAGACCCTGAGCGACAAGGAGTACCAGCTTCTGAGAGGAGCTTCCCTGAAGATTATACGCGCCCTGGGCATAGAGGGCGGCTGTAATGTCCAGTTTGCCCTTGACCCGGTCAGTTTTCAGTATTATGTTATTGAGGTGAACCCCAGGGTTTCCCGCTCGTCAGCGCTGGCTTCCAAGGCCACGGGCTACCCCATCGCCAAGGTGGCCGCCAAAATAGCCATGGGCCTGACCCTGGACGAAATCCGCAACGCGGTAACAGGCAAGACTTACGCCTGCTTTGAACCCTCACTGGACTACCTGGTGCTCAAGTATCCCCGCTGGCCTTTTGATAAGTTTGCCAGGGGCGACCGCACGCTGGGGACCCAGATGAAAGCCACCGGGGAGATTATGGCCATCAACCGGACTTTTGAAGGCGCCCTGCTCAAGGCCATCCGTTCCCTTGAAATCGGCCTTGACTACCTGGCCCTGCCCGGAGCTGAAGACCTGACCCGGGACGAGCTGACGTCCAGGCTGGCCAGGGCTGAAGATGACAGGCTTTTCCTGGTGGCCGAGGCTATGCGCCGGGGCATTACCTGCGCTGAAATACATGAAATAACTAAAATAGATATGTTTTTTCTTGCTAAGATAAAGGGTATTATTGAGCTGGAGAAGGAGATCCGCAAAGCTGCCGCCGAAAACACCTTGTCGCCCGGGCTGCTCCGGGAAGCCAAAGTAATGGGTTTCTCAGACAACCACCTGGCCGGGCTGGCCAGGGTGAAACAGGATGAAATCCGCTCCAGACGCATTGAAAACGGTATAACCCCCACCTTCAAAATGGTTGATACCTGCGCCGCCGAATTTGAGGCGGTAACGCCATATTACTATTCTTCTTATGACAGTGAAGATGAAGCGCAGACAACTTCCAACCGGAAGGTACTGGTCCTCGGATCGGGCCCCATCCGCATCGGGCAGGGCATAGAGTTTGACTACTGCTCGGTCCACTCGGTATGGGCGCTGCGTGAAGAGGGGTACGAGGCGATTATTGTAAATAATAATCCCGAAACAGTCAGCACTGACTTTGACACGGCAGACAGGCTCTATTTCGAACCGCTTGTGATTGAAAACGTGCTGGATATCCTGGACCGGGAAAAACCAGACGGGGTGGTTGTCCAGTTCGGCGGGCAGACCGCCATAAATCTGGCCAAACCGCTTGTCCGGGCAGGTATTAAAATACTTGGCACTTCAGTGGACGACATTGACCGGGCAGAAGACCGCGAGAGGTTTGACCGGCTCCTGACCGAGCTGGATATCCCCAAACCACCCGGACGAACCGCTTTTTCAGTGGAAGAGGCGGTGAAAATCGCCTCCGGTATCGGGTACCCGGTGCTGGTCCGCCCGTCTTATGTCCTGGGCGGCCGGGCCATGGAAATCGTGTATAACCACGACGAGCTCCTCAGCTATATGGCAACTGCCGTGAAAATTACTCCCGAATATCCCGTCCTGGTGGATAAGTACCTGTTGGGCAAGGAACTGGAGGTGGACGCCATCTCCGACGGACATGACGTCTTGATACCCGGCATAATGGAGCATATTGAGCGGGCGGGAGTGCACTCCGGCGACAGCACTGCCGTTTACCCACCCCAGACTTTAAGCCGGGAAGTGAAGAACCTGGTGGTCGATTATACTGCCAGGCTGGCCAGGGCGCTGAATGTCAGGGGGGTAATCAATATCCAGTACGTGCTGCATAATGGCCATATTTACGTGCTGGAGGTCAACCCCCGCTCGAGCCGGACCGTCCCTTACCTGAGCAAGATTACCGGCATTCCGATGATCAACATCGCCACAAAGATAATAACGGGCAAGACCCTGAAAGAAATGGGATATGTAAGCGGGTTGCATCCTGAAAGCAGTTTTGTGGGAGTCAAGGCTCCGGTATTCTCATTCGCCAAACTGCTGCAGGTTGATATTAACCTTGGTCCCGAGATGAAGTCCACCGGCGAGGTCATGGGCGTGGACAGGGACTTCAAGGTAGCGTTATATAAAGCCCTGGTGGCGGCCGGGAGCATGTTCACTCAAAAGGGAACTGTGCTGGCAACGATAGCCGACAGGGATAAAGAAGAAGCCATCCCCATATTAAAGAAGCTGGCTGAGCTGGGTTACGAACTCTGCGCCACCGCTGGCACCGCCGCGGCCATGAAAGAGGCCGGGCTGAAAGTCCAGGTTGTGAAAAAGGTGCATGAGGGCTCACCGCATATTGTTGACTTAATCCGGGCAAATAAAATCAACCTGGTTATAAACACCCTGACCAAGGGCAAGGCGCCGGAGCGGGACGGCTTTCAGATCCGCAGGGCGGCCGTGGGAATACGGCGTCCCCTGCCTGACCTCCCTGGACACCACCAGGGCCATTCTGGACGTGCTGGCTGAAAACAGGGAGAAAAATGATTACAAGCTGGCGCCGCTGCAGGAGTACCTGGGATGAGACGTGGGACACCTCCGCTTCTGTAGGGTCGGCTTTAGCCGACCAATGTACTTTTTTTAAATTTCTTGTTACTTCTGACGTTACATGGTACCAGACAGCGGAATGGGGACACATCTCTATTTGGGGCCAGCCTTCGCGGCCGAGAAATGTCCCCGATGGGATGGCTGGACCTTTTCTGCAGCATTGTATCGTTTTTTGGTACCAGACAGCGGAATGGGGACACACCTCTATTTTGAGTCATTCCTTTTAGGACGAGGTATGTCCCCGATGTAGGTGCGGCTTTAGCCGCACATCTTTGGCGGGATAAAATCCGGCTGTCTAACGGAACGTGGATTAAGGGGA
>CAZPXL010000058.1:2512-9873 GCA_964591005.1 uncultured Eubacteriales bacterium | reverse complement strand
ACCAGCTCGATTCCTTTCCCGCCGCCCCCTTTATCCAGTTTCAGGACAATGGGATAGCTTTGTTCAGAAGCAAACCGGTAGATTTCATCCACGTCGCTGATGATCGATATTGTTCCGGGCACAACCGGCACGCCGGCGTCAGTGGCAATCTGGCGGCAGTAGCATTTCGAGTCGATAGATTTTAACACGATTGGCGGCGGGCCAACCCAGGTTGCGCCGCCACCTGAAACTGCCTCGGCAAATGAAGCGTTCTCCGAGAGAAATCCGTATCCAGGGTGGACCGCGTCGGCACCGGAGCTCTTTAACACGTCAATAATCGACTCTATGTTGAGATAGCTCTTGACCGGGTTCGCCGGGCCGATGTTATAGGCCTCGTCGGCTTCCTTCAAGTAAAACATGTTTTTATCGGCTTCGGAGTATACAGCGACCGTCTTGATGCCCAGGTTGTGGCATGCTCTCATTACCCGGGGGACGATTTCCCCCCTGTTAGCTATTAATAATTTCTTAATCACTGCTTCATCTTCTTTCGTGTTCTAAGCTTCGATCACTACCATGGGGCTGCCGATTTCCATCTCGTCCCACTCTTTAACCAGAATGTTCTTCACTACTCCGTCGCACTCCGCAAATACCTGGATTTCGGTCTTCATACAGTTAATCACGGCCACTTCCTGCCCCGCGGTTACCTTTTCGCCTTCGTTGACGACTACCCGGGCTACCAGACCCGGCATGTGCGCCTTAACAGTTACTTCCATCTTTATTCCTCCCTCTTATGCGTAAAAATTTTACGAATCAAGCCTTTTTAGCGGGATGCCCAGTCTTTGAAACTCTTCTTTGACTTTTTTCACTACTTCAGCCGCGTTCGGCGAGTCGCCGTGGCAGCAGATGGTATCCCCTTCGGCGCTGATCAGCTTGCCGCTGATCGTGGTTATTTGTTTTTTCACCGCCACCATTACAGCCCTTTCAGCGACTTCTTCCGGTGAGCGGGCCTTCTTGGTGCGCTCCAGCACCCAGTTGCCGTCGTCGTCGTAACTGAGGTCGATCAGGATTTCGGCGGACATCTTCAGGCCCATACTGGTGCCGAGCCTCCAAATCAATGTATCCCTCGGGATCATTACGAACAATTCCGGGTTGAAATACTTTACCGCTTCAAGATAGGCCTTCGCGTACTTTTCATCATCGGACACCATCCGGTAGAGTATGCCGTGGGGTTTTACATGCTGCATGCTCATGCCGTTTATCTTCAAAAACGCGTCCAGCGCACCCAACTGGTACAGTGTGTCGCTTTTCAGCTCATCCGGGGTTATATCCATGCGCCTTCTGCCGAAGCCTCTTTTATCTTCCAGGCCGGTATGGGCGCCCACGGCAACCCCGTACTTTTTGGCAAGCATTACTGTTTCATACATCACCAGGGGATCGCCGGCATGGAACCCGCAGGCGACGTTGGCCGAGGTAATATATTTCATTACCTCTTCATCGTTGCCGAGCTTGTACCTGCCGAAGCTTTCCCCCATATCAACGTTAAGATCCACTAGAAACTCACCCCATTTCGAAAAGAGATTTTATATTTACTTTTTACAGTAATGATTTTTCGGTAAAGAGTGCCCTTTGGTCTAAACGAGCCTGGATTGCTTCCTCCGGAGTAACTTGTACAAACTTGATATAATCTCTGGACGGGGTCCCCTGCCCTACTTTCCAGAGGTCCGCGTTAATTACGTTCAAAGCGCATAAGTACCCGCCCAGGGTCGGGCCGTCCGCGATAAGGATGATGGGAGTGTTGCCGCAAACGTTAAGGGCGCCGCGCATGTTATAAGCATGGTCCACGATGTTTGACGGGTGGCTGCCGCCCACACCGCCGTCTTCCCTGGCAAAAAACCCGGGTATCACCTCGTCAAGACGGTATGCCGACCGGTTCGAGCTGTGTGAAATCTTGAAAGAGTTGCTGAAAAGGAAATCCATTCCTTCTTCCGTCACATAGTCAGGACAGGTGTTCGGACCCGGTATGCCCCTGATTTTCCACTCGCGCGAATATTCGGGGACCATCTTCATGTCCAGCTTCCTGCCCTTGAGATAGGCAAGGTCCTGCGCCGGCTTGCCGAACTGCAGCACGTCGCCGGGCTGGAGCTTTCTGCCTTGAAAGCCGCCGTAGCTGCCAAATATACAGGTCGATTTGCTGTCCAGGTAAACCGGTACATCAATTCCGCCGGCAAATGCCATATAAGACCTGAAGCCGAATTCACCAAAGTGGGAGAACTTGATGACGTCTCCTTTTTGCACTGCCACCGATTCCCAGATGGGGATGGCCTGGCCGTTTATTGTCGGTTTCATGTCGGTGCCCGTAACGCTGATCACAGTGTCGGCGCCGAATTCCGCCTGGAAATATCCGCCGGCAATTTCCAGCCCTGCTTCACCAACGGGGTTTCCTACCAGCAGGTTTGCAAATTCGAGGGATACGTTATCCATCGCGCCTGCGGGAGCCATTCCTTTACCGAGGTAGCCCAGCCTGCCCGGCCAGTCTTCAACTACAACTTCAATTCCCCCGTTTAATATTTTTAACATCGCATTTCCTCCTTAAACCGAAATGATTTATCTCAGTTGAACTACAATCTGGGAGCAGTCCTGGTGCCTTCTCTCTGCTTCTCCTGGAATTCTTTGGCGCCCTTTTGCACTTCTTCGGAATTATAAAATTCCAGATATTTTTTGACTGATATTTTATCTTCGGTTATGTCGTACTGGTAATCGGTTTCATTATGGACATGTTCAAAAATATAGAGGATTTCTTCTTCAGTTACTTCATGGAATTTAATTCTGTCCGCAGACCTGTACAGGAACGGAGTCTCTTTAAACAAAGGATGTTTTTGGCTGAACTGGAAGGTTGGGATCGTCCTGCCGAAAAGCTGGTAACCACCCCCGGTGGGAGTAGTATAAGTAAAGACGCAGGGACCGCCGATACCCACAGTGCCCTCCGGGGTCCAGGTCCTGGGAGGATTGTATTTGGGAACTACAATAGCGCACCTGGGGTCCATCGGCCAGAAAAAGCCGCCGCCCGGCCAGAAACCGCAGCCGCTGTTATACCATTCCGTGGTCAGCAGCATCTGCTTAACTTCGTCAACTGTAATGCCGTTGCACATGGCGATGTATTCCAGGTTATATCCGTTAATTACGTTGGGAGCGTTGGGCCGCACCTCTTTTACGTATTTTTCAACTGCTTTTTTAGTTTCGCTGTCTTCAAAGGCTATCGGCAGTTTTATGAGGCGCGACTCTACCACGATATCTTCAATTGATTTTACTGATTCTTCTGCTTCCTTGATTTCCTCAATCAAGCTTTTTGGAGAAAGGACTGTGGGATCGAAATGGAACATGTTGGTCCTGATGCCCGGCACTGTTTCAATTAAGCCGGCCAATTTCTTTTCCAGGACCATTTCATTTATTACCTGCATTCTAAATGAATCCATAAGGTTGGCTCTCTGTACGCGGCCGTACTCGACCTGCAGAAAACCGTCTCCGGCCTGCCTGAAAAGCACTTCCAGCCTGGAATCAGTTTCCGGCAAAGTATCCAGAATAACATCATATTTACCCATTTTCTTTAACCTCCTGTCGAACGTTGTGTAAATAATTTAACATCAACCATTGCTATTTTTTTTGCTTTAACTCTTCAGCCCCCCTCCCAATAATTCACCGCTCATAGTGCAACAAGGGTCAATTACATATTAAGGTCATTTAGGGACCCCTTCTTCATCCCAGCCTCTCAGCAGGTAGTAGTCCTTGAGCATGTAGGCAAGTTCTTCTTCCTTTAAGATGGCGCCGGTTTCGGGCAGGGCCTGTCTGTAGAAACGCCGGGGCAGGGCGTCGCTGTCTTTGCCCAGGCCGTTTTGCAGATTAAAGAGGCGCGTCATGGTTATAATCTCGTTCGCCATGCGCTGCAGTTCCGGAGTGGAATATTCCCAGCCTGTGATAGCTTTGATGATTGTTTGCAGTTCGTCCCATTGAAGCAGGTCGCGGTAAAAGGTGCAGTTGATGAATGTGTTGAAGATGGTGAGCCGGTTTTCGTATTCAATGTATAGGGCGGCTTTGCCCTCAATTATTGACGGGGAAATAATCCCGGCCAGCTCCGGCTTGTAAAAAGTAGCCCGCAGGTGGCACGCGCCGCGTGCTGAAGTGGCGTACCCCAGGCCCATTCCTTTTAAAACGCGGGGATCGTAACCGGGCGGTTCCATCCCCTTGACGTGGATCGCGTCGCCGGCCATTCCTAAAGCTTCAGCCGCCGCTATAATACCGTCGGAAAACACAGCGCCGCTGCCTTTCCTGAGTGCCATTTCTTCAAGCAGCCCGGCTGCTCCGTCGGCGTCACCGTAACGCGGGAAATCACGGCTCAAACCCCGCTCGCGCGTCTCCATGGCCAGGGCCACAAGGTTGCCCGCGGTGATCGTGTCGATGCCCAAGCGGTCGCAGACGTCATTTAAATAGATAATGTCGTCGAGCCTGTCGATGCAGCACAGTCCCCCGAAGGCATAGATCGTTTCGTACTCCGGGCCTTCCAGGGTAAGGCCGGCCCTCGGCCCGGCCTCGATTGTCGTCAGGTCGCCGCAGGACATGAAACAGCCCGGGCACGTCTTCGGAACCACCTTGAAGTTGCTGACCAGGGCCTCCCCGCTGATTTTCTCCCACCCTTCCAGAACTCCCCTGGACCAGTACCTGGTGGGGAACGCGTTAGCGCTGTTAAGCAGCGCGACCATCTGGGGAGTGCCGTACTTTTTGTAATTTTTTACTCCAGGCAGATCTTTTGACGATACAATCAGGTTCTTAACGAAATTATTCAGTGTTTCTTCATCGGCTATCGACGCGGCTTTGTTTCCGTGAAATACTACGGCTTTCAAGTTCTTGCTGCCTGCAACGGCGCCCATGCCGCCCCGCCCCGACGAACGCCAGTAATTATTTTCCAAGCAGGCGAAAGCGACCATGTTCTCACCGGCGGGGCCGGTTACAACCGCCTCCGCCCTGGGGACGCCAACCCGCTTCTTAACCTCGTCCTCCGTGGTGTAAGTGTCCTTTCCCCACAGGTCCTCTGCCGGGTGGAATTTGACACCCCTGTCGGATATCTCCAAAAATACCGGCTTCTCCGATTTTCCTTCTAAAATTACAGCGTCATAACCGGTGGCCTTTATTTTGGGCGCGACCCGGCCGCCGGCGTAAGATTCCGCGTAACCGCCCGTCTGGGGGGACATGCCGTACAAGCCGTGCCGGCTGGACCCGGGCATCCGCGTGCCCGTTGCGGGACCCACTGTGAAAATCAACTTGTTCTCCTTACTTAACGGGTTAGTTCCTTGACTAACATTTTTCAGGAGCAAATATGTACCCAGTCCTTTACCGCCCAGATAACGCCTCAGGACTTCCTCCGGTATCTGCTCTTCCGCGTATGTCCGGCTGTCCAGATCAATGCGCAGAAGTTTGCCGTAAAACCCGTTTAACATCCTTTCTGCCTCCAATTAAGAGTCTTAAATACTTAATAACATGCATAATCCGTGCCAGTTAAAGTTTTGGAAAAATCACTTAATTTAAGCTGTTTTTCGATAAACGAATCCTGCTTTGCCGCAAATAATAATGCTCTCTTGCATTGTATATATATCGTCGCATTATTTCCTAGCTACAATCCGTTATTTTTTTACTGGATGTCATTATGCATTGACATAATGCATTTTTGCATTGCAATAAAAAGGGTGTCCCAAACAAAAAGACGCCACATACCTGTAAAAACTCCATTGTATTTATCAGCGTCTTCAGTGCGTATCTAATTTTGTAGAAATTTTATCATTTGAAATTTCGATTGTCAATCTGTAATTTGATTTTATATGAATTTTCTAAACATTTATTATTGCATTAATAAAATTAAGCGTAATCATTGTTAAATCGACAAATTAGCATTATACTAAGAAAGTAAATGCCTGTTAATAGCAATGAAGCTGCTGGCATTAATTTTGCATTGTAAAGTAGAAGGTATCTAAAAAACTTAAAATTTATGTCAAAATCAAATCTATATTAAAGGGAAGTGTAAAAAGTGACTACTCTGAAAACCCAGGTGCCAGGACCAAAATCAAAAGAGCTTTTGGAATTAAGGCAAAAGTATGTCCCCAGGGGTATCTCCTACTCCACCCAAATCTTCGTTAAAAATGCCAAGGGCGCTGTTATTACCGATGTTGACGGCAACCAGTTTATTGACTTTGCCGGGGGCATCGGCGTTATCAACGTGGGGCACTGCAATGAGAAAGTGGTAAAGGCGGCCAAAGAACAGATCGACCGCTTCATTCATACCAGTTTTAACGTGGCCCAGTATGAACCATATGTACGCTTGGCGGAAAAGCTGGACGAAGTCACTCCCGGTAATTTCCCCAAGAAAACGATGTTCGCCAACAGCGGCGCCGAAGCTGTAGAAAACGCAATTAAAATCGCCAAGAAATATACAAACAGGACCGGCGTTATCGCCCTGGAATGCGCTTTCCACGGCCGTACCCTGCTGACCATGTCTCTGACCAGCAAGGTCAAGCCGTATAAATATGGCTTCGGACCCTTTGCCAGCGATATTTACAAAATACCTTCGGCTTACTGTTACCGCTGTTATTACGGGCAGAGCTATCCATCCTGTGATATGCAGTGCCTGAAAAACCTGGAAAGGTTCTTTGTGGCTGAATGCACCCCGGACAAGATAGCGGCTTTGATCGCGGAGCCTGTCCAGGGCGAGGGCGGCTTCATTGTCCCGCCGCCGGAATTTCTGCCAGGTTTAAAACAAATCTGTGAAAAACACGGCATAGTATTTATAGCCGATGAAATTCAAACAGGTTTCGGACGGACAGGAAAACTGTTCGCCGTTGAGAATTTCGGAGTGGAGCCGGACCTGCTGGCTATCGCCAAATCTCTGGGCGCCGGTTTCCCGCTGAGCGCGGTCACCGGCCGGGCGGAGATTATGGACGCGCCCGCTCCCGGCGAAATCGGCGGCACTTACGGCGGCAACCCGGTGGCCTGCGCGGCAGCGCTGCAGGTAATTGATATCATGAAGGACGAGAAACTGCCCGAGCGGGCCAACTGGGTCGGTTCCTTATTTATGGGCAGGTTAAAAGAAATGCAGGAGAAATACCCTGTTATCGGCGATGTGCGCGGCCTTGGCGCCATGATTGCGATCGAACTGGTTAACGACCGGAAAACCAAGGAGCCGGCCAAAGAGATTACCTCCCGCCTGACAGCCGAGTGTTACAAGCGGGGGCTGATTTTCCTGAGCGCGGGTATATACAGCAACGTGCTGCGGTTCTTGATGCCGCTGGTTATCACTGAAGATGAACTGAACCAGGCCGCTGACATTTTGGAAGCTTCTC
>CAZPXL010000058.1:0-2481 GCA_964591005.1 uncultured Eubacteriales bacterium | reverse complement strand
AGTGCGACAGGGGGACGGTTCTCAACTGTCGCATTTGAGACAAGGGGACGGGGTTGTTGACACATTCGTCGTGGGTGTGTCAACAACCCCGTCCCCTTGTCTCACTCTAGAATCATATCTCCAACGGTAAATATCTCATCATCATACCTCAGCATTACCAGCCCGTCTTCCCAGCCATCGATAGTGATTTCACTCTGGCGCCCGCTGTACATTTCAACTATCCAGCGGGGGAAATCGGCGCCCGCCTTAATTGAAAGAGGGATCCCTCCTCCAAACCTCGGGTTTATCTCTATGAATTTGATTTCCACGCCCGGAGTAAGAAAACACTGGACAGTTACGCACCCAACCGCCCCGGGGAGCGACTCGGCAACTTTTTTCCCGGCCCTGATAATACCATAGTTTTTTACGGTCATGCCTTTGCTGATCTCGCCGGCCCTGGTTTCAAGCCGCAGTCTTGGCACAACCGACCTTACCCTGCCGTGTGGATCAACCAGGATATCCATAGTATATTCCTGGCCGGTTATATACTCCTGTACAATGGCGCCAGGCACATACCTGATAAAAAACTTCAGTTCCTCCGAGTTCCGTATCTTTGTCACACCGGTACTTGAATTGCCGTTAAATGGTTTTAACAAGCACGGATACCTGGCGGCAGGATCGCTTATGATAGCATTCGGTTCCAAAATTTCAGGAGTCTGAACTCCTATTTCTTTAAAAAATTTGCACGTTTTTCTCTTGTCAAAGCATATTTCGTTAGCTTCCGGTGAAGATACCGCGATACTGACCCCGATATTTTCAAAATCTTTTCTGCTGCGAGCCATGATAGACAGTTCGGTATCTATTAAAGGTATTATGAGTTTAATCTGCCGTCTGAGGCAGATAGCCTTGAGGGCGTCGATATAGCCCGGATCAACAACAGGCGGCACCAACTCCCTGATATCGGCGGCAAAAGACGCGGGAGCGCTTTTATTTAAATCGGCTGTTACAATTTTTCCCGGCAAACCCATGTCTTCCAGGCTTTTTTTGAATGATCTTAAAAGGGAAACCCTTCTCCCCGCGCTGGTAAAAAGAATATTAAAGTTGTCCATGACTCTCCCCTTACCCCAAGAAACATCGTAATAAATTATATGTTGAAACTCTGAAGGCCAATGCTATACAATATTACATTTAATGGAATAATGTTCCTTAGCATAACACGATGGGTCAATGGACCTGTCCCACGCGCCGGACGCATATTTACCTTATTCTCAATGAATAATAAAGAAAAAGCCTATCGGAGGAATTAATCATGCAGGAAAATGTTATAGTCTACACAACCCCGACCTGACCGCACTGCGTACATGTGAAGGAGTTCCTCTCACAGAAGGGAGTAAAATACCAGGAGTTAAATGTAGCTGAAGACCAGGCGGCGCGGGATGAAATGTTAAGTAAGACCGGGCGGATGGCCGTGCCTACGATTATGGTGGGAGAACAGGTGGTAGTCGGTTTTAACAAGAATGAACTGGAAAAGTTAATTTGATTCGGGGTGACAGGAGACGGTTCTCTGTCACCTGAGTGTGTGTCAAGGGGACGGGGTTGTTGACACGTTTCTTTTTAGCGTGTCAACAACCCCGTCCCCTTGACACCCCCTTGACACACTTTAAAGTATATTCTCCATAATCTCACGGAAGATTGGCGCCGCTGATGCGCTGCCGCTTTCGCCGCCTTCCACCAGTACGGTCACCACGTAGCGTGGATTTTGCCGGGGGGCGTATCCGGTAAACCAGGCGTCTGTTTGCTCTCCCCTGCCGCCTGTCTGGGCCGAGCCTGTCTTGCCGGCGCTGCCGAAGACAGGTACCGCGGCCTCCAGCCCGGTACCCTCGTCAACAACCAATTCCATCAGGCTGCGCAGCATTGCGGCGGTGCCTGGGGATACGGCTTCACTGCCGGCGTCTAAATAAAACTCTTTAACGACACTGCCGCCGCTGCCGCGAATTTCCTTAACCAGGCGCGGTTCCCTGTATATCCCGCCGGAAACGATCGTATTCGTCATGGCCGTCACCTGCAGCGGCGTAACCAGCACTGGCCCCTGTCCTATGCTGCAGTTTACCAGGTTGTAGGGCTCTCCGATACGATCCAGGTCCTGGCGCGGATCATAACCAGCCGGGTAACCTATTACGTTCTGGTTGTCCAAACCGAACTTCCCGGCGTATTCAATCAGTTTCTGGGCGCCCAGGTCCAACCCGATCCTGGCGAAAGTCGGGTTGCATGATTCGGCGAAGGCACGTGAAAAATCAATATCACCATGCCCCTCATCTTTCCAGCAGTGAATTAAATACTCTTTTTCGCCGAGGCAGGTAAAACGGCTTTTCAAAATGCCGGGGTTTTCTTCAAGAGCTGCCGCGGCTAGTACTGTCTTAAAAACCGAGCCCGGCTGGTAGAGCGCTGTACAGTGGTCAAAAGAGCTTTCTTCGGCCCGGCCCTCAATGTTTTGTCCGGGGC
>CAZPXL010000057.1:0-9897 GCA_964591005.1 uncultured Eubacteriales bacterium | reverse complement strand
CCGCGAAACCGGCCACGTCATATTCCTCCGGGCCGTAGAATCCCGGCATCTCCGCGGTTTCCCCGCCGATCAGCGAACATCCCGCCTGGCGGCAGCCTTCAGCGACACCGCTGACGATGGCGGCCACCTTTTCCGGCGCCAGCCTGCCCACTGCCAGGTAATCCAGAAAAAAGAGAGGTTCCGCGCCCTGTACCAGGATATCGTTCACACACATGGCTACCGCGTCGATACCGATAGTATCATGGCGGTCCATGATCATGGCCACCCGGAGCTTGGTACCAACTCCATCGGTGCCGGCCACCAGGACCGGCTCCCGGTATTTGCCGGTGTTTAGGGCAAAAAAACCGCCGAAGCTCCCTATTTCAGCCAGAACTTCCGGCCGGAAAGTGCTCCGCACGGCGCCACGCATCAAATCTACGGCCTTATTTCCCGCGTCTATGTCAACCCCGGCATCCGCATAAGTCAATCCCTTCTTGTTCCCGGTCATCTTTAACCTCCATATTTAGAATTTACTCAAGGACATATTTGCCGTTAACAGCAGGGTCAGGAATCTCAACAGGGTAGTTCCCGCTGAAACAGGCTGTGCAGAAATTAACCTGCTTTTCTCCAAAAACATCCAGCAGCCCTTTCAAACTCAGATAATGCAGGCCGTCAGCACCGATATATTTCCTGATTTCTTCCACATCTTTACTGGCGGCAATCAGCTCTCCCCTGTTGGAAGTATCTATACCGTAGTAACAGGATTTGATAATAGGAGGAGAACTCAAGCAGAAGTGTACTTCTTTCGCCCCGCTCCCCCGGATCATGTTTACTATTTTACCGCTGGTGGTGCCGCGCACGATCGAGTCGTCGACAACCACCACCTTTTTGCCTTCCAGTACCTCCCGCACCGGATTCAATTTCAACTTGACGCCCAGGTCCCTTGAGCTCTGGTCGGGCTGGATAAACGTGCGCCCTATATACCTGTTTTTCATAAGACCTTCTTCATATGGTATACCTGATTCCAACGCGAAACCCCTGGCGGCGGTTTTGCCCGAATCGGGAACGGGTATTACGATATCGGCCTCAACCGGGTACTCCCTGGCCAGTTGCCGGCCCATCTCCAGGCGGACCTTGTTGACATTGAAACCGTCCATGGTGCTGTCCGGACGGGCCAGATAAACGTACTCAAATATACAGTGAGCCTTCCTTGCCCCGTGAAGCACTTTTCTTGAGGTTAACCCTTTTTTATCTATGACTATAATTTCCCCCGGTTCAACGTCCCTTATAAAATCCGCCCCGACAGTATCCAGGGCGCAGGATTCGGAGGCCAGCACATAAGCGTCACCTTTGCGGCCCAGGCATAACGGCCGGAATCCATTCGGATCCCTGACGCCGATCAGGCTCTTTTCAGTAAGAATAACAAGGGAATAGGCTCCCTTGATATCGATCATGCTTTTGATGATGGAATCTACCAGGCTGCCCTGGCTGTAACGGGCGATGAGGTTTACAATAACTTCACTGTCCGTGGAGGACTGGAAAACGGAGCCGTTTAAAAACAACTGGGAGCGCAGTTCATTGACATTGGTCAGGTTGCCGTTGTGGGCCAGGCCGATCATGCCCCGTGAACAGCGAAAAACCAGGGGCTGGGCATTTACCAGGTGGCTTGTCCCCGTAGTTGAGTACCTGACGTGTCCCACGCCGATATACCCCTGAAAGCCGTTCATCTTTTCGTCGCTGAACACTTCGGATACCAGCCCCATCCCCTTATGCAGCTGGATCCGTTGACCGTCACCCACGGCAATCCCGGCGCTTTCCTGGCCCCGGTGCTGCAGGGCGTACATACCGTAATAGGTCAGCCGGGCCACATCAAGGCCCGGGCCATAAATGCCGAAGACTCCGCACTCGTCCCGGGGTTTGTCGCATTCCATTGTACAGTCTTTAGTCAATTCCAGCGCTCCTCTCACGGCAGGCTAAATACTTTTTCCGGTAAGTCTCCTGTATACTTCTTCGTACGCTTCTTCCACATTGCCCAGGTCGCGGCGGAAGCGGTCTTTGTCCAGCTTTTCGTGGGTATCTTTATCCCAGAACCGGCATGTGTCCGGTGAGATCTCGTCCCCCAGGATGACCTCCCCCTCATGTACGCCAAATTCCAGCTTGAAGTCCACCAGGTCAATGTTTTTATCGGACAAGTACTCCAAGAGGATTTTATTTACCTTTAAGGCGATTTCCGTTATTCTGCCCATCTGTTCAGGTGAAGCCAGGCCCAGCACCCTGATGTGGTAATCATTGATCATGGGGTCGCCCAGGTCATCGTCCTTGTAGTAAAACTCCAGGACTGGCGCCGCAAGGACTTGCCCCTCGGGCAGCCCCAAGCGCTTGGCCAGGCTGCCGGCGGCAATATTCCTGACTACCACCTCGACCTTGATTATATCCAAAGATTTTACAAGCATCTCCCTGTCGCTGACCTGTTCCACAAAATGGGTGGGTATTCCCTTCTCTTCAAGAAGTCTGAAAAAGACGGTGGATATAAGGTTGTTCAGCACACCCTTGTTTTGGATGGTCCCCTTTTTGGCCCCGTTAAAGGCAGTCGCGTCGTCTTTATAATCTACCAGGTAAAGATCGGGACTGCTGGTGCGAAATATTCGTTTGGCCTTTCCTTCATAAAGCTGTTCAAGCTTTTTCGTCATTTCTCTTTCCCCCATTTCTATAAACCGAATCTCTTGTATATTTCATCCACGTTCTTCAGGTGGTAGCTATAATCAAAAAGCTCATCTATATACTTTTTATCGAGCTGGGCGGTCAGCTCAGCGTCTGCTAAAAGCAGGTCGCGGAAATTTCTCCCCGTCCGCCATGTCTCCATGGCGTTGCGCTGCACCAGCTCATAAGCGCGCTCCCTGGAAAGGCCCCTTTCTTCCACCAGGGCCAGGAGGACCCTCTGGGAAAAGATCAGACCGTGGGTGCGCTCTATGTTGTGTATCATGTTTTCGGGATAAACTAACAGGTTGGTTATGGTGTCGGTGAACTTGGCCAGCATGTAATCGAGAATGATGGTGCTGTCGGGAACTATCACCCGTTCCACGGAAGAGTGAGAAATATCCCGCTCGTTCCAGAGAGAAACGTTTTCCATGGCAGCCAGGGCGTTGCCGCGCAGCAAGCGGGCCATTCCGGAAATGCGCTCTCCTATGATCGGGTTCCGTTTGTGGGGCATGGCCGAAGAGCCCTTTTGGCCTTTTTTGAAATGCTCCTCCACTTCCAGGATATCGGTGCGCTGGAGGCTGCGCAGCTCTGTCGCGAACTTGTCCAGTGAACTGCCGATTACAGCGATGGTGGTGAGGTACTCCGCATGTCGGTCCCTCTGGAGGACCTGGGTGGATACATTGGCGGGTTTCAGGCCGAGCCTGGAGCAGACGTGCGCTTCCACCCCCGGGTCTATATTGGCGTAGGTGCCGACAGCGCCGGAAATCTTACCCACGCTTATTGTTTCCACCGCCTGTTCCATCCTCCGGATGTTGCGGTCCGTTTCGTCCACCCAGAGAAGCATCTTCAGACCGAATGTGATTGGTTCGGCGTGAATACCGTGGGTGCGCCCGATCATAATTGTCCGGCGGTGCTCGACTGCTTTTCCCAGCAGGGCCTCCCTCAGCTGCTTCAGCCTGTCGAGCAAATGCCCGCCCGCCTCTTTCATCAAGGCGGCCAGGGCGGTGTCCAGTACGTCCGAGGAGGTCAGGCCCAGGTGGATGTACTTGGCCGCGTCTCCCACGTATTCGCCGACATTGGTTGTAAAAGCGATAACGTCGTGGTTGGTCACATCTTCAATTTCAGCAATCCGCTGCACATTGAAATTCGCCTTTGCTTTGATTTCGGCCAGGGCCTCCGCGGGTACTTTGCCCAGGCCGGCCATTGCCTCACAGGCAAAAATCTCAACGTCCAGCCATTTGCGGTACTTGTTTTCATCCGACCAGATCTGCTTCATTCCGGGCAGGGTATAGCGGTCAATCATTCTATGGCCTCCTGATATTTCTTTATTTTTCTTTCGGGCGGGCCAGGTAGCCTCCTATGCCCAGCTCGGCAAGCAAAGCGTCCTTTTCACTTACCTGCCTGGCCAGTTTATCCTTATAGGCGGCAACCGCAGCCCTGACGGCCGGGTTTCTGGAACCGATTATCTGGGCGGCCAGGATACCGGCGTTTTTGGCGCCGTTGATGGCCACTGTCGCCACGGGTATGCCGGAAGGCATCTGCACCATGGCGTACAGGGCGTCCAGCCCTTTTAGAGAACCCGATTCAATAGGCACTCCTATCACCGGCAGGGGTGTATAGGCGGCAATGACGCCGGGCAGGTGAGCGGCCCCGCCCGCACCGGCAATGATCACAGCCAGCCCGCGTTCCACGGCGCTCCGGGCGTAATCCGCCGTTTTATCCGGCGCCCGGTGGGCGGAAGATATCACTACCTCGCTGGGTATGCCCAGCTCGTCCATAATACGGGCAGCTTCCTGCATGACCGGCAGGTCCGAGTCGCTGCCCATTACAATGCCAACCAGCGGTATCGCCATAATATTATCATCCTTTTAAATAGTTATTTGGTTTATTATGGTCTCTAACAAAAAAATCATACCGGATTAAATATTTAAAGCCCGGGGCATAGGATTTCGTTATGAGCGAAACCTACCCGCCTGGGCTTTTATCCCTTACCGGTGTAGCACCCTGTTAGAGGTTTGATCTCGAGGTCCAATAATTCGGGAGTTCATAAAACATTCTAGAACCTCGAATCCTACTTCTACTTCCGGAATGCCTGTGCCGCTTGGACCGAACCGCCCCTCTTGTCGGGCGTGGAACCCTAGGCACACTTTCTCTCCCAGTTTGAAATTGGTGTTTGTACAGACACAATAATTGCCCGTGTCAATCGAACGGGCTAAAGCAATTATCTAAAATAATATTAACAAATATTAAGAAAATCTGTCAATATAAAAGTGTTTACAAACAAATTTCATATCTATATACCATAAATAAAGGTATCAAGACAAGCCGATCAGACAATAACGCTTCCATACCGCAAGGGATGGAAGCGTTATTGTTTACATCCTGAAAGTGAACAGCATTTTATCATCCACCAATAAGGCTCACATGCCAATACTGAATTGCTTCTTTATTGGGCTGCTTTCTCAGCGGCTGGCTCTATGATGCCTCCTGAAGAAACAGTTGCAGGTGGATTAACAATAGATTCAACACTGCAGACCTTTTTAGTCACCTTGCGAACCAGCGGCCATTTATCAAAAAAAGTATTGAAGAAAAGGAACGTCATTAAAAAGGCAAACTGGCCAGCCAAGATACCCATTGTCGGATAGCCCATGCCCATGTTGTTGGCCCCAAAAGGAATCTTACTTAAAAATTTAATCCATATAATTCCCAGCGCACCACCGAGGACAAACCAGATCACGACTCTGATCAAAACCCTGGCCGCGGTATTGGGAATAAGCCCGGGGCCGGGATAGTCATCAAACAAGTGATGCCAGGCTAACATGGATACAATGATCGAGAGCCCCAGTGAGGCTGTCAGCAGATCTGGAGAAGTACCCGGGGAAAGATTTAGCGGAGCTATGATCCCACGAACAATGGGAGGCAATACAATCCCGGCCGCTAAAGCAATCACCAACCCGGCGATACCCATGAATGGCTGTTTCCTGGCAAAAATTTTCATCGGGTAACCTTCACCGCCCTCGGCCGGCATCAAGAAAAAGATAACGAAAAATTGGCAGAACGCACACCAAGCCGCGAAGGAGCCTGCTGGCGCGTTAACAATTATTTCTTCACCAATTGATAACTTCCAGAAACTTGGCAGAATTGTTGCCATCCATACTAAAACAACAACCAGGGTACTAAAGAACAAAACGCCCAAACCTTCAGCCGGCTGTTTTGAGGTGCCGGCAAAAGGCCATTTCTGAAACAATGATACAAAAGGAATTTGAGCCATGATTACAGGCAAGGCAAAGAAATTTGCGACTTCCCATCCCTCAAAGGCCAGCTGGACCTCCTCGGCTGTCTTGGGTGTAAACATCAGAGCAAGACTAAACGGTTTCCACCAGATACCAAGAAAACCGATGATCACAAAGAACGCTATAATGCCGGCAAACCAGGCCGCAATAGTATACCAAAGACCAGCATGCGGCTGTTTCGAGGTAAATATTGTCTTGCCATAGTTGCCCATAATTAAAGTCAGCCAGATCCAGGGATTGATCACCATCCAAAAAAAGCTGCCTTCCACCATTGCCCCTATTAACTTCCCCGCCAGCTGCGGATTTGCCTCTGCCAACCCCGGTGCAGCTAAAACGCTAAAGATAGATTTGAAAAGCATTGACCACAGCGGCCATAGAATACAGGCTAAAACAAAGCATAGAATCCAGGCGGCCAGTCCGGTGGTCAGTTGACCTTTAAAGGTCCGTTTTGTAATGAATTCTTGCATTAAATACCCCCTCGTTTGTTTTCTGATGAAGTAGCCGGCACACTGGTGATTCATGTACTTTTTTTATTTAAGTTTGCAAACTTATGAAAGTGTATCATGTAAAATTAGCCTTTTCTATAGTCAGAAGAGATAGTATATTCTTTCAATTGCCTCCTTATTTAACAGTTGCCGGCATATTAACCCGCGAAACCCATGAAAAAAGAAGCGGGAGGAATCGTCCCCATGTAGAAGGACGGTCCCCCGCTTCCTCATTCTGAATATTACTTTTTAACAGGGAGATATTAACTTTGTCTCCCTTTGTTTATGTTCCTCGCACTTCAAATTTTACAGCGTTTTTTTGAAACGGAGCTGATGATAATGTAGCTTGTTTGGAAGTACATATATTCTTTTCCACTTTACATTATAATTGCATTGACGCTTAGGTGGCTTACAGAGTTAATTATAAGCAAGCAGAGGGACACGGAAAAATAGTATTTTGAAACAACCAGGAAATTTATAAAAAAGTGAAACAAAAAGAACGTCCCTCTGTTTCATACCCTAAAACAATGGTCTTTTTATGTACCTCTTTTTTGTTTTTATGATTAAATCCAATATTGGACGGGGCATAGTTGCAAGCAGCAGCCCGGCCCACACCTTATAATCTCTCTGCCTGTAACAGGCGGCTTTTATAAAATGCATGCGGGCTCTTTTACAATCACGCATCCCCAGCATGCCTATTCCGACTGACCTGTGGTGAATATACCTGAGTTCAGATTCATGCTGAGGGTGCAAATCAATCAATTTTCCCAGTACTTTCAGGCGTCCTGCCTCCATGCGATCCTCTTTTCTCGATAAATTATCATTATGCACTCGATAATTAAACAAAGGCTCCTTCAAATATACGCATTTGTATTTACGGGCTATACGTAAAAATAAATCCAAATCTTCTACGGTTTTTAAATCAGGATCGAAGAACCCGCAATTATCAAAGACTTCTCTTTTTATTATCACCGAAGACACTGGCACACAAAGGCTCTTTAACAGGATGTCCTCGTAAATCATTCCTCCCGTTTGATTCCAGCGTTCAGTGAAGTAATACATTTTTTTTAAATTTTGATCAACCACTGAGCCGTTGCAGTAAGCCCAGCCTGATTCGGGATTCTCTTTTAAAGCCTGAAACTGCTTATTTAGCTTCTCCGGAAGCCAAATGTCATCAGCATCCAGTAACGCGATAATATCCCCCCTGGCCATGTCCAAACCCGCATTTCTGGCTGCTGACACCCCACTGCACACATCTAAACGTATTACCGACACTTTTGGATTATGTGAATACTTATTCAACACTTCTCCTGTGTTGTCGGTAGAAGCGTCATCAATTACAATTATTTCATGGTCAGGATAGCTCTGCGCCAGTACAGAATCTATTGCCTCCGATATATAGGGTGCAGAATTGTAAGCCGGTATAACCACGGAAATAAGCTGGTTTGAACTCAAGCTAAAAATCCTCCGTTTTTTATGAGAGAATACTATAAAAACTCATAATATTATTATTCGTTCTGGCTGCACTCTTATAGGTTATTAGATTCCTTTGCCAGCTCCAAAACACTCTTCACCATGTTTTTTATCGAGTACTTGTCCTTGACCATGTGATAACCCCGTGTCCCGGTTGATGCTATCATCGCCCTGTCACGTGCATATTTCAGAACGCATTCCACCCATATAGATTTTAAGAGGGGCAGCCTGTGGTCGCACAGCTCGTCCGGCACACTGACAACGTCTGATACCAGGGTTACCACGCCGTATTTCCGGGCTTCCAGCAAGACAAAACCAAAAGTTTCATGCAGTGAGGGGTGCACCATTATATGCGCACTCCTGTAGCATGCGTCCAGTTCAGCGGAGCTGATATATCCGGCCAGGATTATATTATCATCAAGACCTCTGTACGCAATCTCATCTCTCAGCACATTGCGGAGAGGCCCGTCACCTACGATGGTCAAGCGGGCGTCAATGCCCTCCTTTATTAATTCCTGCATGATCTCGACCAGAAAACTAAAATTTTTGCGCTTGTCCAGCACTCCAACCGCAATAAGTTCCAATGTTCCGCCCGCATAGTGTTCTCTTTCTTTACTATCGAAATCTATAGCGTTCAAAACAACCGGAATATCAAGCAAAAATTCTTTCTTTATGTGTTCAGCGTACTCGTGGCTGACAGTAACCGCGCAGCCGGCATCTTTTAAAGCTTCCTCTTCCCTTCTGCGCAAACGGCGGACTACCCAACCGGCAAAACCTTTGTCGCCGTGAATCGTCTTCTTCACATCGCTTTCCAGACTGTGGATAAAAAGCACGTTAGGCTTTTTATGTGCAAGAAAACCATATGCATCTTCAAATATCCAGAGTGCTTTGCCGCGATAAGAAAACCAGATCAAAATTTTTTGAACCCACCCGGCTGTAAGCACCCAGACAGCGGTGCCGAGGTCGGGCACTACCCAGTTCATGATTTTGGGAATGGATAATAAGCGGGCTATAGGCAGGCCGAGGGAGCGCCTGTTAATTATTTTTACATCATACCCCATTTCTTTAAATCCTGTCTCCAGCAGATGGATATGCCGCGCAACTCCGCCGCTATGCCTTATGTCGCCCATAAAACTCGTGACAATTACAACCGGATACCGGAACTGCTTCATAACAGAGGGGCTCCTTTTTTTCTGAAAGTCGGGAATTTGATTTGAGAAAGTAACAGAGAGGCATAGATCATGAAAACATTCCACGGAAGAATGCGCAGCCTTGTATTTGCACCGATATTGTCGCTGAACAAGGCTACTGCTCCCGCAAGACCCAGGCTGAAGATCATCAAAACAACCTCTTTATCTGCCATTCCGCGGCGCAGCCCGTTGAACAACCTTATGATCCCAATAAACCACAGCGGAGAAAGCAGCCACATTACCGCTGCTTCGGGCATTGCTATTAAATGAACCGTTGACTTCAACTGCCAGGGGAAAGGGCCGAACATCAGAATTGCAAAACTTAAAAAATAAGTTTTAAGAAAGTTTCCTAAACTGCTGAAGTCAAGCTGAATGCCGGCAGCGCTCCCCCCAATTGAATACACAGTTTCCCGGAAGCTCTGTAGCCCTATTGCAGCTTTTTGGAAGTAAGGGGCCAGGTAGTCACAGGCAAAAAATCCATAACCTAAAAAATAGGGAAACACGCCCGCGGCAATAACTATCACCAAAAAGGCCATTCTCCTGAAAATGAGTATGTAAGCAGCAATGCTTAACAATAATATCAAAGCGGAGTAATTCCTTAATTCGTAAAGGCACCAGAGCGCGGTCAGTAAAAGTGCGCCGCAGCCAATCTTTTTAATATGGGAATCAATGCCGGTGATTCGATTCATTAAATAAAGGGCGGTTATGCCGAGTAAAACAATTGCCGGGTCTTTGAGCAGCTGGGTTGAATAAAAAACACTTGACGGGTAAAAGGTT
>CAZPXL010000056.1:7522-10002 GCA_964591005.1 uncultured Eubacteriales bacterium | reverse complement strand
ACAGGACGGGAATTGATCATCCAGACCAGTTTGCCGCCTTTTTTGGATATATCCATTACAAACCTGTCGTTGTCACTGTCCCCGGCCGCAGATACCTCAACGCGGTAGGCGGGAATACGTCCCTCCGCGGAGCCGGTTACAGCAGCCTGGTAATCAACACCAGGCTTCCCGTCAACAAATGTCAGCGCCCTGTTCTGTGCTTCACCCGGGCTGACTTCCGCCAGGCCGCTTAAATCCCTCGGCTCGGTGCGTTCCAGGTGCTCCGAGAACGGGCCGTCATAAATTAAGGTCGGGTAGCGCTGCATCCTTTGGTCAAGAGCCTGAAAATCGGTCTGAGCAAGGTTATCCGGGTTCTTTTGAAGATTATTCCTGACCTGCCGGACCATCTCTCCAAAGTAAAAATTATTTTGAGCAACCTTGTACTGCATACCCTGCAGTTCCCGGTTCAATTCCATGGACTGCTGGTAGAGGCTGTTCAGTGTTTCCCAGTGTTTGGCGTCGATAGATTCCCCCTTGCCAACCTGCTTTGACAGGCTGTCAGCGTAATCGCCTACCTGGGTCAGGAATTTGGCGGTGCGGCCTGACAGCGCGTCGTTCAGGGGCAGTTGCCCCAGGTTGGACTGGGCAAAAGCGGATTGCTGCCGTATATCCATCAACAATGAAGTGTCCAGGCGGGGGTCGGCGGCCACCATGCTCTTGGACAGGAGTACTTCAAGATTCTGGACCTGGGCAGTCATATCAAAGAAAGCCCTTTGATATTTATTGTTCAAAAAGTTTTCCAGGTTGTGGTTGGCCAGGCGCTGGCTGTAACCCCACGAACCGGCGGCGGCCAGTGCCAACAGCCCGATGACAACCGGTATGATCCACCTTCTCAAGAGAAAACCTCCTTTTACCGCGCAAAAACGTGGTTGCCGATTTGAGTTATAATATTTCTAGACCAGATCCAGGGACTTACCGGCTTGTACGGATTCCAGAAAAAGAGCGCGCCGCCGGTGGGATCGTAACCGCCAAGGGCCATTTGGGCCGCCTGTACACTCTCCTGGGTCAAGGGCCGGTACGCCTGGCCGTTGGCTATTGATTCAAACGCGTGATCCTGGAAGATTACACCGCTGATTGTACGTGGGAAAGCAGCGCTCTTGGTCCTGTTCATTATTACCGATCCTACAGCTACCTTTCCCAGAAGCGGTTCGTCGGCCGCTTCTCCCTCTATTACCCTCGCCAGCAATGTCGCATCTCCCCCGGCAGTAGCCGCCCCCCTGGAAACAACTGGCGCGGCGGCAGCCGCAGGCGAGCTTAGACCCAGGGCGTTTCTGGTTGCGGGTCCCACCACTCCGTCCGCTGCAAGCCCGTTTCGGCGCTGAAAGCCCTGAACCGCCCGAAATGTTTCATAACCATACACACCGTCCACCGGCCCATTGTAATAACCCCACTGGCTGAGCCTCTGCTGCACACTGGACACTTCATTACCGCTGCTGCCCCAGTACAGGACTGTCCCCTGGGCGGCCGCCATTCCGTGCAGTGAAACAACGGCTGCAAACAAGGCCAGCAGGCAGGCTGTACCAAAAACCATTTTTTTCTTTGAGAAATATTTTTTCTTATTGATAGAATCTCACCTCCTGGGGATTTTGTTATATTTTTTCTATAAACACCGGGTTTTATGTAATATAAAAAAACAAAAACCCCGGCTTTCATTCCGGGGATTATAACCTGGTTTCACATCTCATTTAATCTGATTTTTTTATTACACACATCCGGCCGGTTTGGGAAGTCCGGCCAGCTTGCAGGCGCCTTTTGCCGGGCCTGCCGGAAACAGTTCATAGATATATTTCAAACTGAAGCCCGTATCCTTACATAGCTTGCGGATCATTGGCGCGATTTGGTACTCATTGAAATAATCGCGCAGGTAGTAAATCACTTTCCAGTGATCTTCGGTAATATCTGTTATGCCCTCGGCGGCTGCAATAGCGCTGGCAAAATCTTCGCTCCAATCTTCCGGGTCTATTACGAATCCTTCCTCGTCCAGCTCTATCTCCCTGCCGTTGACCACTATTGCCGGCATTCAAAAAACCTCCTCTATAGTCAGGAATTACCCCCAACAGCAATCCTGGGGTTAACTTGCCCTAAAAGCCTCAAATAAAAAGATATCATGGTTGCGTTAGTTTAGTCAACGCATCTGTTCCAATCATTAAATTTTGCATTAGAGAAGCACCAAGCAATAAAATTTTTTTATAAGTGATCAAATAAAGAGAGAAGGCCTTGAGCCTTCTCTCTAAAAAGCAACCATCCCTACAGATTTCCTGTTCCCAGGGGTAATACCGATACTGACCGAATCAAACTGTCTTTACCAACTGAAACACCGAGATGGATTATCAAATTCCTCCAAACATCCTCAATCTGAGTTTTTTCCAAAAGCCGGTAAGCTCACTAAAACCAATCACACAACTTGAAACAAAAAACACTATCCATGGACCGGTCGAACC
>CAZPXL010000056.1:5223-7422 GCA_964591005.1 uncultured Eubacteriales bacterium | reverse complement strand
AAGGTCAGTTTGGAAAAAGAAAGCCTCAGGTCCGCCCTTTCCAGCACGGTTTTTGGCAGGCCCAGGGAACCGCCGATAGCAAATGTGATGTCACTCCTGCCCTCCAGGGCCAGTTTGCCGAAAACACCGGCCATTTCCTCGGACGTATACATCCGGCCCCGCAGGTCGAGGGCGATCAGGTAAGTGTCCTGGCGCAGCCTCCTCAAGAGGCGTTCACCCTCTTTCTCCTTTACCTTCTCGCGCTCTGCCGGCGAAAGATGCTCGGGAAGACTTTCGTCGTTTATCTCCTCAATTTCAACCCTGGCGTAAGGTGTCAGACGCTTCAGGTATTCGGCGGCTCCTTCGGCCAGGTACCTCTCTTTTAGCCGGCCCACCGCCAGGACGGAAATACGGTACATGTAGTCCTCCTGCACACATGGTGTGAAACTGATTGTTAAAGTTGAAACTCTGACAGAGGAAAGGGGACACACCCTTTTTCTGCAACCTTTATCGTTTCGTGTTACCAGACAGAGGAAAGGGGACACACCTCTGTTTCATGCATTCCTCTTAAGCTGAGGTATGTCCCCAATAAGAATAAAAGCGTGTTTCCACGCTTTATTTTCTACTGATATCCGCTCCCAGGGAATTCAGCTTTACCTCCAGGTTGTGGTAGCCCCTGTCAATGAAAGCAGCGTTGCAGATCTCGGTTTCCCCGGATGCGATCAGCCCGGCCACTATCAGCGCGGCGCCCGCACGCAGGTCCGTCGCCTTTACCTGGGCGCCTTCCAGTGCTTCCACCCCTTCGATAACAGCCATCCGCCCTTCAACTTTAATCCTCGCGCCCATTCTCTTCAGCTCGTCGGCCACCATGAAACGGTTTTCAAAGATGTTTTCCACCAGCACGCTTGTCCCGGGTATAACCGAAAGCATGGCCATCAGCTGGGACTGCATATCCGTGGGAAACCCCGGATAGGGCATCGTCTTTATATCAATAGACTTCAGGGGCCCGTTCACAGTCACCCTGAGGGTATCCTCGCCTTCGATGATTTCAGCGTTTGCCTCGCGTAATTTCGCGCTCAGGGGCTGAACATGGGCGGGGATCATGTTATCCAGGGTAATGTCGCCCCCGGTGGCCGCCGCCACTACCATAAAAGTGCCCGCTTCAATCCGGTCCGGTATAACCGGGAAGCGGACTCCGCCTTCAAGATATTTGACGCCGTCAATTTTTACAACATCTGTTCCGGCTCCCCGCACCTTGGCCCCCATGGCATTGAGAAAGTTGGCCAGGTCGACGATTTCCGGCTCCTTGGCCGCGTTCTCGATCAGTGTCTGGCCTTTGGCCAGGCAGGCGGCCATCATAATATTTTCAGTCGCCCCGACACTGGGAAAATCCAGGTAAACCCTGGCCCCTATGAGGCGATCCGGCGTACTTCCGCAAACACAACCGTGCTCCAGGGACAGGTTCGCCCCCAGCCCGGTCAGACCTTTAAAATGCAGGTCCATAGGCCTGACCCCGATATTGCAGCCGCCGGGCATCGCTACCGTTGCCTGTCCAAACCTTGCCAGCATAGGCCCCAGCAAAAGGTTGGAGGCCCTTAGTTTTTTAACCAGGTGAAAAGGAGCTCCCGCATTCAGCTTTTTAGGGGGAACTATCCTAAGTGTCTCCGGGTTTTCCCATGCCGCACTGGCCCCAAGACTGTTTATGATTTCTATCATTACCCTTACATCGCTGATATCGGGAACATTCTCCAGAACAATTTCATCCCTGGCGAGAATAGCAGCGCATAAAAGCGCGAGAGAAGCGTTTTTGGCGCCGGATATTTTTACCCTGCCGCGGAGGGGAGTCCCTCCCTTGATTAGTATTTTGCCCATATATTCCTCCTGGCCGTAATTCCCGCAAAAAACTAGTTTCGTTTTAGATTATTCGTCCTGAAAGCATTTATTCCTGCCGCCCGCCTTAGAATAAGTATGAACAATGAACATGATAGAATCACTGGCTAATTTAAAGCCCACTCCCGCCAGCATTTTTCAAGTCCCGGATAATCCAGTTTTAAATGCTTTTGTATCGCTTTTTCAAATTCCATACCCTCGCCCAGTGAATTTATTAGATCATACAGGGTTTTCTCACCATACACACCGGCGATATAACGCACAGCAGTAAACGCCTCCCTGTATGCCAGGGACTGGTTGGGGAGATCGTCAAAGTTTTCGGCTATATCT
>CAZPXL010000056.1:0-5123 GCA_964591005.1 uncultured Eubacteriales bacterium | reverse complement strand
CCGGCATAGTATACCCCTATGGCGCTTTCCTTGGCTTCCCAGCCAAAACTCCTGTTCAGATCCGCCTTGGAGGAGTATAAAATTATCGGAACCCTGCCGCGAGGGATGTAGCCAAAATCCGACGTCACCGGTTCGTAAAAGAGTTCCGCTGTTTCCAGGACCATTTCCGCATCGGCCCGATCTTCAGGCCTGAATTTAACATAAAAGTGTTCTGATGTCAATTTATCCATATTCCATGTGCCGGCAACCGAATATGCCTTGAAAATTTCTCTAACTGTCCAGTAGCTGTATAACCTTGCTCCCGCAGGTATTTTCCAGAGCAAAGTGAAAATAAAAGCAGCCGCTAAAATTTTTACGGCCTTGATTAACGAGCCGCTGCGGCCGGCAGTGCAGGATTCGCAAGATGATCTGTTTTGAGTTGGAGCAGTCTTCATAGCCAGCCTCCTAACTGATTCGTTGACCAGTATAATTATAAAGGCTGGCTCATAGCCCTTCCTAGCGGAAATATATGCAAAAGAAAAGGCGGGGAAACTTCCCCGCGGATATTCTTCTACTTATTGCCCTGTGCTGTTTTCCATTCGTTAATGGTCAGCCTGGCCTTTTCAACATCCGCGCCTTCCTTGGCCAGGGCTATGAACTTTTCAAGCTCCTGTATGCCCCCCGCATAGTCCTTTTTCCCGGCTCCCAGGACATAGCCGTAAAGAAGATGGGTGTTTTTATAGTCCGGGTCCTTTTGTACCAGTTCTTTAAGGCTTGTTTCCGCCTGGTCGTATTTACCGCTCATATAATAAACATAAGCTATCATATAGCGGGCCTCGGAATAACCTGGTTCAACCGACAGGACCTGTTCATAGGTCTTCACAGCCTGGTCCGGTTTGCTTGTGTAAATATAAGCTTCAGCCAGTTCCATCAAAACCGCTGTGTCCCCGGGTGACTTTATCGCTTCAGCTTCAAGCTCGGCAATCCTCTCCTGCAGGGTTTTTTGGGCCGTCCCGGAGTTCTGCGCATCTCCGCCCGAGGGCTGATTCTGAAACAGGCTCGCCAGGGGGATCACCAGGCCGATAGCGATTAAGACGGTTATTATTATAAAAATGGCTCTTCTTAACTTACTTTTTGATTTTCCAAAAAACAATTTTCTCACCTCAAATGTATTATAGCATTGTCCGTACGGTTTACAACCCCTATTAAATGCTAAGCCGTGCTGTTGTTGATTACTCTTACTATAATACTGTCCGCTAAAACTGCCGCCCGGGTTTTCAATCCCGGGCGGCATTAAATATCCTTAAACTATATCTTTTTCTGACGTCCAATATTCCGTGGGCTGATTTCTGTTACGGCAGGAAATTCAGCGGATCCTGCGGCTCGCCCCCTACTATGGTCTCGAAGTGCAGGTGGGGACCGGTAGAGTTTCCTGTTGAACCTACCAGGCCGATAGTTTCTCCCCGGTCAACCGAATCCCCCACATCTACATAAATCTTGGAAAGGTGAGCGTACCTGGTGATCAGGCCGCCACCGTGGGATATTTCGACCTGCAGCCCGTATCCCCCGTACCAGCTTGCGTCAATTACGGTGCCGCCGGCGACAGCTACCACATCACTGCCATAGCTTGCATCCAGGTCTATCCCTTCGTGCATCCTGCCCCAGCGCATGCCAAAAGAAGATACCACGCCGCCCTCGCTGGGCCAGGCCAGCCTTACCGTGCTGCCCCTGGAGGCGACCATGGTTATTGCCCCTTTAACTACCTCTTCTGTCTTGGGTTCGCTTCTTACAACCTGGTTTAGGATCTCCCTGCCGGTTTCCAGGCCGTTCTCACGTGTTATCCTGTATGTAACGGTCCTTTCCCCGGGAATACCCTCGCTGATAATAACCTTTTCTCCCAGCAGAAGTTCATCATCGTATTTAACATTTACCGAATAAGGAATTTTCTCGTCTACAGTCACTTCCCTGATCGCTAAGACCGTGATTAAAGGCGACTCTTTGCTCAGGTAAAGCACCTGGTCGATGTCTAAATTCTCCGGGTCCAGGCCCGGGTTTGTAAATATAATCTGGTCCTGGTCGATATGTACGGCCCGCGATATATCCCAGAGGTTATCTCCGTCTTTGACGATATATTCCACTATCTTGTTTGTTCCCAGTAAAACCATTTTTTTAGCCGTTTCAAAATCCATGGTTACGCCTATGTCCGTTAAAGCGTCAGCTATTTCTACGTTTTCTTTAAATCCTATTTGGTCAGAAAGTTCAATGGGGTAAACCGATTTCAGCCAACTCAGCAGCGCTTCCGCTTCCTGCCTGTCTTTCAGCAGGACTTTTTCTTCCCCATTCACCAGGATAACCGCGCTCTGCGCTTTGAAAGTCAGAGCACTGCTCATTTCTGCTTTAAGTTCCTCAAATTCCAAAATATCTTCGGCCTTATTCCCGACCTTTATACTCCCGTACGAAACCTTTTCTGTATAGTTTACCGTTCTGCCGGCCTCGCCGGTTTTATCTTTCACCAGTTCGGCCAGGGCTTTTTTGGCTGTGGTTTCATCAGCGGCAATGGCTATCACTTTCCCATTTGCTTTGACCGCGCACGCGTTTCCAGCAAAACCGGCATAAAGCGACAGCGCAACTGTCAGATATAACACAACTCCAATCACAATCCGGCGCGGTATGCTTTGTTTCATAAACCACTGTTGAGCCATAAGGAGATACGCGAACACAAAGCTCAACTTTCCCAGCCCCGGAAGGCGCCGCAGTCCTTCTTTCTTAAGCGGCAAACGCTTCAGCTCCTTTCAAAATTTTTATTATCAGCGATCGGTTTTTACAATTTTAGGTTTAATTCAGATATACGGGGAAAAACGCGGATATATTATAACACAGCTAAAATAACCGGTAAACAAGATACTGTTATAGGAAACGGGCCACAATTAAAATTAACCCGGAATGGCGGTGAATATTTGGCTCAAATGCCAGATTATTTATATAATGGCCGGCAGCGCCTGCACCCTGTGTTATGCTGTGTTTTTAACCTATGTGCCAAGCTCCGTTGTTTTTAAATAAATAGCGCATTCCAGCCTTTTTTTAGCCAGTTCGCACCCAATGCTGTACGGCTCCAGGATGGTGCCGTTAGACATTTCGGCATTTGCGTGGCAGCCGCCGCTGCAGTAAAACTTGGCCCAGCAGCCGGCACATTTTTCTTTGTTGTACACATGGGCCGTCTTGAAATGAGAGACCAACATGTCGTTTATCTTCCCATCATATACATTCCCAAGTAAAAACCCTTCCCTGCCCACGAACTGATGGCAGGGATAAATATCCCCGTTTGGAGCCACGGCCATATATTCGTGACCGGCGCCGCAGCCGGTCAGACGCTTGGGCAGGCAGGGCCCCCCGTCAAGGTCGATATTAAAGTGGAAAAAATTAAAAGCGTTGCCGTTCCGCCGGCGCTGCAGAAGCTCGCGCGTTAAAAGTTCATACTGAGAGAACAGCATGGGCAGGTCCTCCCGGCGAATTGAATATTCGGCCTCATCCGGCGCCACCACCGGCTCTACTGAGATTAGTTCAAACCCCATATCTGCAATGTGCAGCACGTCGGCGCAAAAATCCGTATTATGGCGGGTGTATGTCCCGCGGATTATATAATTTTCACCGTTTCTTGAGTTTACAAAACGTTTTATTCTGTCCAGCACAAGATCGTAAGATCCGGCCCCTCCCGGTTTCGGACGCATGTTGTCTTGCACCTCGCGCCGGCCGTCCAGGCTGAGCACCACGTAAACATTTTTATCGTTAAGGTACCGTGTGACCTCTTCATCCAGAAGCACGGCGTTTGTAGTAATGGTGAATTTGAACACTTTGCCGGCCTCATGTCCCCGCTTCAGGGCATATTCAACCAGCTCCTGTAAAACTTTAAAATTCAAAAGAGGTTCTCCGCCGAAAAAATCAACATCGAGGTTTCTGCGGGAACCCGAGCGGGCAATTAAAAAATCCAGGGCTCTCCGGCCCACGTCAGCCGGCATCAGCTCGTCGCCGCCGCCGTAGCGCCCCTGCCCGCCAAAGCAGTACCGGCAGCGCAGGTTGCAGGAGTGAGCCAGGTGCAGGCAAAGTGACTTGACCACAAACCCACCGGGAGGTTTGTACAGGTCACGGCAGGTGTCCTCGCTAAAAAGCCGCCCTTGATTTTCAAGATCTTTGATTTCAGCGAGGGCTTCCTCTATATCTTTATTATCGTATTTTTGGCTGTATTTCTTAACAAGGCTTTCGCCTGACATCTGACGGCAGTCTTCCAGCAGGTCCCAGACCAGTTCGTCCACCACGTGGACAGAACCGCTGTGGACGTCCAGAACGACCCTGCTCCCGTCAAACACGAACTTGTGAAGCAATATTCGTCCCCCTCAAAAAAGCACCTCGTCCCGGGAAGGACAAGGCTTTTTTTTACTTGTTTTCTTTTACACTTTCTTTTACACACACCTGGTTGCCAACCGTGCAGGAGGTCTTGCAGGCTGACTGGCAGGAGGACTGGCATTCCCCGCAGCCGCGATCCTTAACAGTCGAAGCCATGGTGACGCTGTTTATTGTCTTTATATGTTTGCCCAAAGTCTACCACCTCACTTCACTAGTCATTATAAATGATTATAGATAGCGGCGCAACCGGCTGAAAACGCAAAAACCCTCCCCAAAAAACAAAAACCTCGTGCTAAAACCGGGCTCCAAAGACCATATTTCTCAGCCCTGAAGGTTTTTCTCACCTTTTCATAATTTCGCCCGCCAGCGGTTTGCCACAACAGATAGTACAAAAAACGATTAATTTCTACAATATATATTGTTCTTAGATCTATTTAATGTTAGAATATTACCGGGTGGTATAATATGAGTGTTTTTAAATATTTTGACAATATAAAATTTTATTATAGTTATATCATCTCCGGGTTTTCCAACGGGGGAAGCTGGAAAATAGAAAAGATTACAGAGTTGAACAGCATGGAAACCCGGAAAATAATGGTTAGAAACAGATCCACTTACGAAGAGATTTTCGGTTACCGGCAAAGAATATCGCATCAATAAAAGACACCGGGTGCTCGGTAATACTCGAAAAACCCCTTCATGACCCGCAGATTATTATTCCCTTTTTTAAGCTGCTTAACTGA
>CAZPXL010000055.1:4450-10133 GCA_964591005.1 uncultured Eubacteriales bacterium | reverse complement strand
GTACAGTGGTCAAAAGAGCTTTCTTCGGCCCGGCCCTCAATGTTTTGTCCGGGGCGGGCGGGGTCAAAATCCGGGCGGCTGGCCATGGCCAGGATATCTCCTGTTCCGGCTTCCATAACCACGACCGCGCCCTCCGCAATCTTTCGGTCCATGACATCCTCGACGATCCCCTGGACGCAGGAATCAATGGTCAGGACCACGTCACGCCTTCCCCTGTCCTCCGTTTGCTCCTCAACTTCAAAAACCGGGCTTCCCAGCAGTTTGCCGTTAGCGTCTTTGTAAACTCTAACCGCTTGCTCCGGCCTGTTTCCTTTTAAATCCTCCTCATACGCCAGCTCCAGACCTGTTTTTCCCACCAGGTCGTTGTAACGGTAAATTTTCTTTGAATTGGCGGCAAGGTTTAAATATTCACCGTAAGACGATACCTTGCCCAGGTGGCCCAAAGTCTGAGACGCGAGATAATTTTCGCCGTACCTGAAATGTACCGGAAGCGCCATAATTCCTGTCCAATTCTTTTGCCGGACGAGTTCAGCCTGCTCAGGGGTAAGGCTGTAGGGCAGATAGCACGGCTCCCCATCCAGATATGGCTTTATATTTGCATCATCGACACTCAGGATTTCCGCCAGTGAACTTGCAGCACCATCTTTTTCTTTTATGGCCGGGGGGAAAACCACCAGCCTGGTTTCTGTTTTCCCTCCGGAAAGCGGGATCAAATTGCGGTCCAGGATCCTGCCCCTGGGCGCGTCCTCCAGTGAAACCCACAGGCTTCCCTGTTCCAGCGCCAGGCAGGAGTACAGGTCTCCGTTTAACACCTGTAACCGCCACAGCTGAAAGGCAAGCGCCAGAAAACTGAAACCCAGGATAAAAAAAGTAAGGACCAGCCTCTTCTGCCTCAAAATGTCCATAAATAATCCTTCCATTTTAAGGTATTTGGTTAAAGCTTGGCCCAAAGTAAAATTATTTATACAGCGTGTGGTATAATTTGAAAAGCGAAAAAGCCGGGCTGATTGATATGATTCCAAGGTTCATAAAAATTAATGGATTCACCAAAGAAAACCGTTACGTGATGACCGGTAATATCAACGACGCCATACACGAAAACGGCGCCTGGATACTTGATTTTAAGCAGTATTCCAACAAATCGCTGGTGATACTCTTTCAAATGCCGGTCAGGGATATCGGCAGGCTGCATACTGCCATCCTGGGCACGGGTCTGAAGATCACCGAAGAAAGTGAGAAATTGCTTGCTGATTGTGACGCCCAGCAGAAGCTGCTGGGCGACGAGTCAATATTTGATATTTATGGCACGCTGCAGCTCACCTTCATCCACGATGAGCCGGAAATGAGGAGATACGTGCCGCCTTTCGACTTATAATATATTCATGTGCGACATGGGGGCGGTTCTTCTGTCGCGCTTTTGTATACAATAATGCGACAAGAGAACCGTCCCCTTGTCGCAGACTTATAATATATTTACATTAATTCTTCCAACTGGCCCAGCAGCCGGGCAAACAGGTCCAGCCCTTCCTGCACCGGCTCTGGAGTTGCCATATCAACCCCGGCAGACTTCAACAGGTTAAGGGGATAATCACTGCCTCCCTTTTTCAGAAAGCCCAGGTAACGTTCAACCGCCGCCTCGCCTTCCTCCAGGATCCGGCGGGTAATAGCCGCAGCCGCGGAAAACCCGGTGGCATATTTGTATACATAAAAGGCGGAATAAAAATGGGGAATGCGTGCCCATTCAAATTCCACATCCTCATCTACAACCATTTCCGGCCCGTAGTAATCGACATTGAGCTGGCGATAAACCTTACGGAGAAATTCCGGAGTCAGGGCCTGACCCTGTTCAGCTTTCTCGTGCACAATTTTTTCAAACTCGGCGAACATGGTCTGCCGGAAAACAGTGCCGCGAAACTGTTCCAGGTAATGGTTAAGCAGGTAGAGCTTTTTGCTCCGCTCGCTCACTGTCCCGAGCAGATGCTCCATGAGCAGAGACTCGTTGACAGTGGAAGCAACCTCGGCAGTAAAGATAGTGTAATGGGCGTAGAGGTAGGGCTGATTACCAGAAGCAAAATATGAGTGCATGGCATGCCCCATTTCGTGGGCGATAGTGAAGAGATTGCTTAAATTATCCTGGTAATTAAGCAAAATATACGGGTGCACTCCGTAAGGCCCCCAGGAATAAGCGCCGCTGGTCTTACCCTTGTTTTCGAAAACATCCGCCCAGCCCCCGGTAAACCCACGGGACATAATTTCGCCATAGGCGGCGCCCAGGGGCTTAAGCCCGTCTTTTACCATCTCAACAGCTTCCGGAAAGGGGATTTCCCATTTGATGTCCTTTACCATGGGAGTATATAAATCATACATGTGCAGTTCATCCAGCCCCAGCAGTTTCTTGCGCAGGGCTGCATAACTGTGCATGGAGTCCAGGTTGCGGCGAACTGTCTGGATCAGGTTGTCATATACCTCCTGAGAGATGTTGTCAGCAAAAAGTGAAGCCTGCAAAGCCGAAGGGAATCTCCGCGCCCGGGCATAAAACACGTCTTTCTTTACACTGGAGGCGAAAGTGGCGGACAAGGTGTTCTGCAGCTTCCGGTAAGAACTATAGAGAGCGGTGAAAGCTTCCCGGCGTACCCGGCGGTCTGAGCTTTCCATGAACTGAATGTACCGGCCGTGAGTAACCTCTACCTCATGTCCATCTTCATCCTTGATAGAAGGAAAGGTCATATCCGCATTGTTGATCATTTTAAAAATGTTGGCCGGGGCCTGGGCTACCTCACCTGCTCCGGCAATGATCCGCTCCTCGGCAGCGGAAAGGATATGGTCTTTATGCCGCAGCAGTTCTTCCAGGGCAAAATCGTAGAGTTTTAGGTCCGGCTCTTCCAGCCGGTAGCCTTCCAGGGTTTGCGGGGGAAGTTCCAGAATTTCGGGTTCGATGAAGGAAAGTGCTGTCTGCACCAGGGTATGCAGGCTTTCCGCCCGGTCCGTCAGCGCCTGGTAGACCGTGTTGGCGTTATCCTCGTCCCGGCGCATGCGGGCGTAGGTATACACTTTTTCGTTAAGTTCCTTCAGCTGGTACTCCAACTGCAGGATGTCCAGCAAAGAACGTGCTGACTGCCCCAGTTTGCCCCTGTAGGCGGCGGCTTTATCGCTCAACTTTTTCACCTGCTGAAAATCCTTTTCCCATAAATCGTCGCTGGAATATATGTCTTCCAGACGCCACTTGTATTGTTCCGGAATTTCTTTTCGGGTGGGAAGGCTCCCCTTGCTTCGCAAATTCATGACCACCTTATAAAATTTTTGCTATATCCTTATGCTGAACCGGCGTCCCGTAGTTTATATTATTTAAGGCTTTTCTTATATAATATTCACTTTTAAATTTTTCTTAATATAGCGCAACACGGCACAGGCCGGTCAATTGGCACCAGTACAACCTGCTGGGGGTGCGGCGCGGCTTCCACCGCATTGCCTTCTTCATCAACAATGCCGGTTATCTTTTGTCTAAAGTTTTCCCCCCTGGGTACCATGATTTCCACTTCGTCCCCGACAGCAAAGCGGTTTCGCTGCTCAATTACAGCCATTCCGGTACCACGGTCATATCCTTTGATCAAACCTGCGAATACGTGGCTTCTCCGGTAAATCTCCCCTCCGTAATGCTGGCCTGACGAACCGGGGTTGCCGAATAAAAAGCCCGTGGTATAATCCCGGTGGCTTACCTTTTTTATCTCCTCCAGCCAGGCCGGGTTGAAACTATAATTCTCCGGGTCGCTGCTGTAGGCGTCCAGGGCCTCGCGGTAGGCCTTCACAACACCCGCCACGTAATTGACACTTTTCATCCGCCCCTCGATTTTAAAACTGCTGACACCGGCACTGACCAATTCCGGAATATGTTCTATCAGGCAGAGGTCCTTTGAGCCGATAATGTAGCTTCCCCGGCCGTCCTCTTCTATGGCGAAATATTCTCCGGGCCTTTTTTCTTCCACCAGGGCGTATTTCCAGCGGCATGACTGGGCGCAGTCGCCGCGGTTGGCATCGCGTCCCGTCATGTAGCTGCTCAGCAGGCAGCGGCCTGAATAAGAAATGCACATCGCCCCGTGAATAAATATTTCCAGTTCGAGGCCGACCTGACCACGGATTTCCCTGATCTCTTCCAGGGCAAGTTCCCGGGCCAGGACAATGCGGCGGACCCCGTATTCCTCCCAAAAACGAGCGGCGGCCCAGTTGGTGGTGTTGGCCTGGGTGCTGAGGTGAACCGGCAGGGCGGGATGAAGCTTCCTGATTATCGAGACCACACCGGGATCGGACACTATCACCGCGTCAGCCCCCGCTTCAGAGATCATGCCGAGATAAGCGGGAAGGAGTTCCAGGTCCCTGTTGTGCGCAAAAATGTTTACCGTAACGTATACCCGCACGCCGTGTTCATGGGCAAACCTTACACCCTGGGCCAGGTCGCTTTCATCGAAATTGCCCGCTCCCGCCCGCAGGCCAAAATGCCGCCCACCGAGGTAGACGGCATCAGCGCCGTAAAGCACGGCGATTTTTAGCTTTTCAAGGTCTCCGGCTGGTGCCAGCAGCTCTATTTTCATTCCTCGCACCTCACTTTGTTGGCATCGTGCTCCGCCAGGGTTGCGGCAAACATGTGCGTGCCGTCAGGCTTGGCCACGTAATAGAGATATTCCGTGGGGGCGGGCCGGACCGCTGCCAAAAGGGAATTGCGGCCGGGCGCTGCGATAGGGCCGGGCGGCAGTCCATAGATTTTGTAAGTATTGTAGGGCGAGTCAATCTCCAGGTCCTCGTAGTAAAGTGTGGGCTTGGTCGTGCCCAGGGCGTACTGCACGGTGGCGTCCACCTGCAGCGGCATGTCTATGTCCAGGCGGTTGTAAATAACTCCCGCTATTAGAGGCCTTTCTTCGTCAACCTTAGCTTCGCGCTCCACCAAAGAAGCGATGGTCAGCGCCTCGTGCAGAGTAACGCCCTTACTCTCTGCCTGAGCCTCGTAGTCCAACTCTTCCATTTCACTTTCAAAACGCTTCAGCATCATGTCGATGATCGATTTTTCAGTGCTTCCCCGGTCTGCCTGGTATGTATCCGGAAAGAGATAGCCTTCCAGGCGCTTTTCTCCTTTGGGCAGGCCCACGATAAATGAATAAGAAAACTCTTCATCGGAGACTGCCTTTAAAAACTTTTCCCTGTCGGCCAGCCCCTTGGAAGCGAGCAGATCGGCTATCTGTGCCGTGGTAAATCCCTCCGGAACCGTGAATGACTGTTCCGCCAGGCGTCCTTCAACCAGTTCCCTGAGCATCTCGGGTGTTGAAAAGCTGTCTTTAAGCCTGTATTCCCCCGCCTTAATCCGGCTGTCCATGCCTGTATACCTGGCATACAGGCTGAATACCAGGGGACTGCGCACCAGTTCGTTTTGCTTTAAAATCTCACCCACCTGGTTCGCGGTGGCGCTGACAGGAATGGCGACCACCACCTCCCGGCTTTTGCTGCCTGATGAAACAGGGGAAAGCGACATCAGTATGTAAACTGACACCAGTAAAATAACGCCGAGTATTAATATTAAATAGTAGCGGTATCTTCTGATAAATTTATTTTTTTTATACTTCTCTAATGCGTGTTCCGGATAAAGAAACATAAACACCCCACCATAGATGATTACATATTATAACATTATTTTTCA
>CAZPXL010000055.1:0-4350 GCA_964591005.1 uncultured Eubacteriales bacterium | reverse complement strand
CGCCGGCCGGGGGCTTTGTCCCGGGGATGGCGGGTATGGACGTGGCGCCGCCGCCCGTGCTTGCTCCGCCGGTAGGCTGTTCGGGCGGTTTAATCTGCCCTCCCGGCGCCGTTGGCACTGACGGCGCTATTTGAGGCGACACTTCAAGAGTGCCCACGGCAATCACCTTGTTAATCGGGTTGTAATCGCTGTAGAATACCGCGTCTCTTTTTTCCTCTTTACCGTTCAGGTAAACTACCCGCTCTGTGTAAGCCAGGAACCCGTTCGCACCTTCTTTTTTAACAACCTGCGTACCCTTGGGCAGGTTCGGGTCGGTTTCAAAGATCTCGTTAAAAGCTAATTCTTCAGTGACTACGGAATTTATGCGGACATCTCTTTTATACTCGGTGTTGCCGTAAATGTTAATGGTGATCTGCCCGTTATTGACATATGATTTTATAAATAAATAGTCCCCGGTGCTGTTTACGAATTTAAAGTCCAAAGCGTCATAGACCACCGTGGCGTCACGCCCGATGGGGACGTAACTCACAGGCAGGGAGTGGTTGTAGCGTTCTTCAATGTCCAGGTTGGCCAAAAGAACGCTGTTGTAAAGAGTGGTCGAAACCTGGCAAACGCCCCCGCCCAGGCCGTCCACCAATTCGTCGTTTACGATTACCGGCGCGGTTTTATAACCGGCCTCAGAACTGCGGGGACCTACGACCTCATTAAATGATACTACCTGTTCCGGCATAACCAGCAGCTCGTCAAAAGCCCGCGCCGCCACACTGATATTATAAGTCCGGCTTACCTTCCCGGCGTCAAAGTATGTTGTGTAACCTCCAAGCAGGCCTTTGACGTTCATGGACTCCAGGGCCTCGGTGGTGCGGGAAGGAGATACGGGCACCAGGCTCAGGACTACTTCCGGCTTTTCCTTGTAAAGCACATTTATAATTTCTTTTTTTACCTTCTCCAGGTCCAGGCCAATACCTTTCTGGCCGGGTACAACTGTAACCTTGTCTCCGCTGATTTTGAAAGACGCTTCCACGGGCTCCACGGTTATGTCCCTGGTCAGGTCTTTCAGCCGCTGGTCCATTTTTTCCTGGTCATATTCAACAACAGGCTTCAGTGAGCGGCCGTTTTTTTCAATTTTTTTTCTGTCCTGCCACCGTTCAATGATCGAACCTTGTTTCCCGGCATTAAGCGCCTCCGCAATGACAGCTTCCTCGTTTATCCCAAAGCCCACTTCACTTAATAAAAGTGTGCTTCTCCAGCCTTGATAGCGGAGGACCACCCTGGTCGCGCGCAGCTCTTTTTCCAGCTCCGCCAGCTTTTCCAGCCCTTCTTCTTTGTTTAACCCGCCGAGTTCGGTCCCCATGATCTCCACCCCGGGGTAGATCTTTTCTGAAGCCGAAGCAAAAAACCCTGAGCTGAAAATAACCAGCGGCAGGATAATTATTACGGAAACAATTACAATTTTAACAAGGTTGGAGGTTTTGGCAGACATCCTGTTCACACCCTTTAACCGCAAAAAAAGCCGGATTGCAGAAAGCTACAACCAGCTTAATTCTCTTGAATTTTACTCGATTTCTTCCTCGGCTATCATTTCCTCCCAGGCATCCGAGACCTTTTCCCATTCCTCGTCGTCTTCGATATCCACCAGTAATTCGTTGCCTTCTTCGTCCTTGGCAAACTTCAAAATTATCGCTTCGTTATTCTCCTCATCCACCGGCAGCAGAATCGCATATTCAGCGCCGTCCACCTCTATGATATCGATTACAGTAAAATCATGCTCTGCTCCCTCTTCATCCACCAGAGTTACAACTTCGTCAGCTTCAGCCAATATATTCACCTCTTCCAAAGTTTATTGAAAAAATTCTATCTAAAAAAAGTTATCCTGTCAAGCAAAGTAGTTTGACTCAATATGCCAGTTTGTTTTTGATTTGACAGACTTCCTTTTATATGGAATCCCTGCTTGCCGCGTCAAGGTAGTTCTGCAGGATCAAAACAGCTGCCATTTTGTCAATAACCTGCCGCCGTTTGGCCCTTTTCATATCCGCCTCGATCAACAGCCTTTCCGCCTCGACTGTGGTCAACCTTTCGTCCCACAGTTCAACGGGCAGGCCAAGCACCCTGGCCAGGCGGCCTGCGAAAGCGCGGGCCTTTTCCGCGCGGGGCCCCGGACTCCCGTCCATGTTCAGCGGCAACCCCACAACAACCTTTTCGACTTCATATTTTTGGGTAATCTCCTTAATCTTCTTGATATCGCTTTTGGCGCCTCCTGCTCCGGGGATAACGTCCAGCCCCTGGGCTGTCCAGCCCAGCGGGTCACTCAGCGCCACGCCTATTCTTTTATCCCCCAGGTCAAGTCCCAAAATACGCATCTTCAGATCACCTTTATACAGAAATCGGGGCAGGCGGAACCGCAATAACCGCAGAGAATACACAGGTCTTGGTCCACCACGGCCTTGCCGGCGGTAACTTTCAGCGCTCCTGACTGGCATCTTTTAACACACTGCCCGCAGCCACGGCACCATTCCTCAATATGAAGGCGCCTGGTCTGGCGCCTGACAGTAGACTTTAAAGTTTCCGGTACCGGTACCCCGCTAAACAGAAGGGTATTGTATTCCACTTCCTGTACCGTACTCATCCCGACCGCGACAGAGGATAACTCAGGGAGCGACAATATAAAATCAAAAGCTTCTTCCGGCCGGCCAAGCAGATTACCGCCGCCCAGGGCTTTCATCGCATAAATGCCTTTGCCCGCGTCAGCGGCGGCCCTGATAGCGGCCAGCATATCCTCCCTTGTCCCGTCAACTATCCCTATCCCCGCAATATTTATCAGGGG
This sequence comes from uncultured Eubacteriales bacterium, assembly GCA_964591005.1. Lineage (GTDB taxonomy): Bacteria > Bacillota > Desulfotomaculia > Desulfotomaculales > Pelotomaculaceae > Syntrophopropionicum. The sequence goes on along the minus strand of CAZPXL010000055.1, from coordinate 1,526 downwards.
ATGGATCACATCTATTTCCGGAAAATCCACAGCCCCCAGCACACCCGCCACATGGTGGGTGGAAATGCCGGCGGCGCGGATGATTCCTTTTTCTTTAGCCTCCAAAAGGTATTGATATGCCTCCCAGTGGCCCTTAATAGTCAACGCCGACTCCTGTTCATGGAGCATAAATATGTCTATGTAATCCCTCTCAAGCTCTGACAGCGCTTTTTCAACGCTCTTTTTCATATCCTGGTAGGTGTAAGCGTAACACTTCGAGCAGATCACAACATCATGTCCGCATCCGCGGACACCTTCCCGGATATATGGATATGTCCGGTAAAGTTCCGCCGTGTCAATGAAATTCACACCTCTCTCCAGTGCCCTGCGGATAACCCCGGCCCCTTCGCCCAGGGACAGGTTGGCCTGGAGAGGGCCGATTGTCAGAGCGCCAAAACAAAGCCGGGACACCAAAATGCCGGTCTTCCCAAGAGACCTGTACTGCAACTGACAGCCAACTCCTAATTAATATTTAATCCTGCTTGAGGTAGTTTTTTACCAGTTCCTCAAGTATCTCATCCCGCTCAAGCCGGCGGATCAGGCTCCGGGCGTTACCATGGCTGGTGATATAAGCCGGGTCCCCGGACAGCAGGTATCCTACCAGCTGGTTGATCGGGTTGTATCCTTTTTCAATTAGAGCGTTGTAGACCTGGTGTAGAATGTCACGGGCCCGGCTAACATCATCGGCCTGGACCTTAAACATCATGGTCTTGTCTGAAAAATCCGAAGACATCTGCGGCAAACCTCCTTTTTTTAAATCTATTCTCTGTTCCTGGTATTTTTCCTTCACTGCAAAAAAATACCTGCGTTAAATTAAGTCTTTTAAAAACTTTTGCTTCCCGTTAAAATTGTGATTGAGAGGCCTGCCTAACTAATATATAATACATATTAATTCCACTAGAAGGGTGACGACCACACATAATGAAATATCGCAAAGCAAAAATCACGGATGTCGAACCTATCCATGCCTTAATAACACATTATGCCGATAAAGGCTTAATGCTTGCCAGGTCACGCACTCTGCTCTACGAAAGCCTCCGCGAATTCACCGTTGCCGTAGATCAGGACCGGGTGGTCGCGGTAGGTTCACTGCATATTATATGGGAAGACCTTGCAGAGATCAGGGCCCTGGCTGTAGCGCCGGAATACGCGAATAAAGGTATCGGCCGCGGCCTGGTCGAAAAATTTTTAAATGAAGCGCGCGAACTGGCCATACCGCGGGTTTTTGCCCTTACCTACCAGGCCGGCTTCTTTGAAAAATGCGGTTTTAAATTTATAGAAAAGGAAGACCTTCCCCAAAAAGTATGGAGGGAATGCGTCAACTGCCCGAAATTCCCCAATTGCGAGGAAATTGCCATGATTATTGATGTTTAAGTTCCTACTGACATGGTAAACCGGCTTTCCTTTTATATTCAAAACTGCCAACCCGGTAGTGCAGAATCCTGCCGGGTTATTCTTTTATCTGGCTCTCTGCGACCATATAAGCT
>CAZPXL010000054.1:0-10145 GCA_964591005.1 uncultured Eubacteriales bacterium | reverse complement strand
CGAAAAAAACAGCCGGCCCGGCATGGTAAGCCAGATCAACTCTCCTTTTCGCAATGGAAGGCACGCCGGTTTCCCAACGCACCCTGCCGGCCACAAACCATAACTTTAAAAGTTTTAGGTTGCATGGCTCGAAGAGCATACATTTAATAATTGCACTATGGCAACATATTATTCGAATTAAATGTTCTACTTGTTACAAATTTAGATAGATTATTCTTCTATTTTTACATTTATCCTGCCTTCATCAATGAAATTGCTTATAGATTTCACAAGATTAATATTTTCTGTTTAATTTGGCTTAATGTTTATTTATGTCCAATTAATTCGGTCCGCAATCTCGTTGTCAATATTTATATTTACTTTTATTTATTAATGTTATGTTTTGTTTTTTGATGCAAATAAACAGTTCATTAACTAACATAATGTAGCTTACTGTTTAATAAAAAACTTTGCCCCCGCTAGAGAGCAAAGTTAAATTATTAAAAACTACGTGCCAAGTTATACAGAAATAATAGAATTAATGATTTAATATGTCCCCCTCACTGACTATTTTTTGCTTTCAGACCAGCCAGGATCTTCACCGGCAGCGCGGGCAGCCTGGTAATTCTCACCCCGCAGGCGTTATATATCGCGTTAATGATGGCGGCATGGGGAGCAGTCAGGGGCAGTTCGCCGCAGCCGGCGGCACCGTACGGTCCGGTAGCCCTCGGCGTCTCCAGGTAGTTTACTTCCAGCGCGTCGGGCACATCCAGAATATAGGGGATTCCGCATGCTTTCATGTTGTTGTGCTTTTTCAGGTCGTCAAAGTCTTCGCTCAAGGCCAGGCCGATCCCCTGGGCCAGGCCGCCAAGCATCTGCCCGTCAACAGCCAGTTTGTTGGCGATCACTCCCACATCAGCGTTCAAGACCATACCAAGCACTTTTACCTTGCCTGTGTTGGTGTCAACCTCCACCTCGGCCAGAAAAACGCCATACATATAGGTCGGCACCGGGTTGTACTGGCAGGTTTCCGGATCCATCTTGGTGCAGTACGGGGCAATGGTAAAAGTGCCGCTATACCTGGTCGGGATTCCTTCTTTCACCATTTCATCATAGGCACGGTAAGTCCCGTCCGGCTTCCGCATAGCGTCCATCAGTTTCTGACAGGAGTCGATAATGGCGTTTCCGACCATGTACTGGCTGCGGCTGCCTGAAGCAGGGCCGCTGTTTGGACAGCGCGCGGTGTCATTAAGGTAAAACCTGATTTGTTCCGGTGTCAGGCCGAGTGGCCTTAAAGCCTCGTGAGTCGTGGACAAGACGCCGATATCTCCGCCCTGGCCGTGGTCCTCCCAGGTGTTGTACACGGTCACCGTCCCGTCCGGGTTCAGCGCTATGTCGGAGTGGGCGGTGTCAGCAGTATCCAGCGCCACGTTATAAAGCCCGATAGCGATTCCTACACCGCGCCTCCTGCCCGGCGTGGTTTCTTTCTTTGCCCGGGTCAGGGCGGCGCCGTATTTGGGCTTCATCATCTCCATCAAAGCCGGCAGGGGATATACATCCATCTTACAGCCACAGGGCATGGTTGAACCTGGGCGATGCACATTTTTATAGCGAAACTCCCAGGGGTCAGCTCCTATTTTTTCTGCCAGCATGTCTATCAGTACCTCGGAAGGGAAATGGGTCTGGGGGGAACCAAAAGCCCGGAAGGCTGTCCCGAAAGCATGGTTGGTAAAAGTGCAGCGGGCGTAACCCCGGATGTTGGGAATATCGTAATTGGTCCCCATGTTCCGGAGCACCTTGGTTATCAATGCGTCTGAATACTCGGAATAGGCTCCGTGGTCAATAATAGCGTCACTTTTAAAAGCCAGCAATTTCCCATCTTTGTCAGCGGCCATTTTTACTTTTGAATGCACTGGCGCCCGTTTGCCGGTGTAGGTGATTAACTGGTGATAATCATATTCGAGGTAGGCCGGCCGGCCGGTGGCCATGGTCGCTACCGCGCACAGCGCTTCGAGGGTCGGGCTCAATTTATAGCCGAAATCGCTTCCCATGGGGTTCTGAATAAGGCGCAGTTGGTCGAGTTCCAAACCCAACCCTTTTGCAATCATCATGCGGGTGTTATATAGAGTTATGCTTTTAGACTGAACTGTGACAACCCCGTCATCATCAATGTAGGAAAAACCTACGTCGGGTTCAATGACCAAATGAGGCTGGCGCTGGGTATAAAAATCATCCTCCACCACGTAAGCGGCTTTCTCAAAGATCGGCTCCACATCCTCACCTTTGATCAGGTTGAGCTCACTGTATACGTTGGGTATCCCCGGGTGGATCTGAACAGCGTCCCCGGCAATCGCTTCCAGCGCGTTCATATAAGCAGGCAGTTCTTCCAATTCGACCTTGACCTTCTCAGCGGCAGCCTTCGCGTTTTCTTTGGTGTCGGCGCAAACCACGGCGATGGCATCGCCGTATTGGAACACTTTATCATCGCAAAGTATGGGGCGGTCATAGCCGTCGTCCTTGCGCCAGGGAAAAACCCGCATGCCGAAAATCCGATTGCTCCCCTTTACGTCTTTATGAGTAAGAATTTTATAGACTCCAGGTATCTTTTCCGCCTCGCCGGTATCGATGGAGATGATTTTGGCGTGGGAAACCTTTGCCTGTACCAGGGCTAACTGCAGGGTATCTTTCGGCAGCTTCAGGCCGAGATCGGCGCCATAGTCGCAGACACCGGTCACTTTCGCCAGGGCCGAAGGGCGCGGGTACCGGGTATTCCAGATCCTGCCGTCATCAGGCAGTTTGAAACTTAAATCCTCCATGGTTATTTCGCCACGTAAAACCCTGGCGGCGTCCATCACCGCATCTACGGCAGGCTTGTAGCCATTGCAGCGGCAGACGTTACGATGTCTTTGAAACCAGGCGCGCGTATCTTCCCTGGTAGGACTCACATTCTCATCCAGCAAACCTTTGGCGGAAACAAGAAATCCAGGGATGCAGAAACCGCACTGGGCGGCGCCATGCACCATAAACGCCATTTGCAGAGGGTGCAAACGCTGAGGCGTCCCGATTCCCTCAATAGTAACAATTTTGGCTCCATCGGGAACTTTTTTCATTTTTGTGACACAGGAACGCGTTACTTTGCCGTTCAGCAGCACGGAACAGGCGCCGCACTGGCCGCTGCTGCAGCCGACTTTGGTTCCTGTCAGGCCAAGCTGGGCGCGTAGAACCTGGGCCAGGTTCTCCTCAGGGTCTGCCAGCACCATCCTTATCGTCCCGTTAACATCCAGAAACATCCTCTTTAACATTCTTTACTCCTTTCATACTGGTTGTATATTATAAAACCAAATCAGTTGCGCTGAAATATTTTTATTAATCAAATAAAAAAACCGCACAACTGTGCGGCAAAAAGCAAAGGTTACACCTTAGCGCTCCTTTCCACACGGGAGGCCCACTCGTTTCCAAATGAACCCTATCGGTCCGAGACCATAATGCTGATCATCTTAGGCTCTCAGACTCGGAGAACTAAAGTTTACTTCGTTATCTATTAAAATAAATCCTTCCTGTAATAAATACCTTGGCAAAGAATTATGAAACTCTTTGTTTATAAATGGCTTTCCCCATCTGCCGACTCGGGACAAAACCTTGGAATTTCAAGTAAAGCCGCGGCTCCGGAAGCGGTAGTCCCGAAAAAAACCAGCGGTTTGCCGCTCTGTGCCAGTTCATCGATGGTGTCATTGCAGATGGTGCTGCCGGTCGCAAAGATGACGTCGCTTGAGGCAATATGTTCAGGCAGTCCGGCAGAGCCGTCTTTTATAGACACCCCTGCTTTACTCCGGCCTATATTGGCCGGATCAAGGTCCAGGACGGTCAAAGGGAAAGCCTGATGCAAAGCTTCCGCCAGTGCCGGCTGATAGCCGATCATCAATATCCTGGGGTTCCCGTAATTCTTTTTAAAGAAGTCGACAGCCTGGCGCGCGCACAATTCCGGCCCTTCGTTGCGGCAGTGAATTGTATCCGCTGTTTTCCCGGCATGGCAGGCTACCGCGTTAAGGGTGGCCGTGTAAACAGCGCGCTGATAATCATCTGTTAGCGGCAGCGCCAGTACATCCTCTATGGTCCCCGTAAAATCTCCCAGAGAGCCGGTAAAAGCCTGTCCCCTGCAGCCCATGACTAACGCCTGCAACAGGCGTTCCTTACCTTGCAGCAGCACATAGTCCTTGCGTTTGGTGGCGCCGAGGGCCTCTTCCGGGCTCAACGGTTTCGCTGTAACTTTTACATCCGCCTGTTTGAGCCCGCTTTCATCAACCAGCAAGACAAACTCCTTTTGCAGGCGGTTAAAAAAAGAACCGGCCTTTTCTTTCATATTCCAGTACCCCCTTGTTAATTACCTCTGGTTCGAACACATGTATTTAATGGGGAATAAGATGCAGATGTTCCGGTACAACAGATAATCTTACCCTTTCCCCCCCGCTTAATTCAAGATCACGCCATTCGCTAAGGGACATGCTGGCCTGCCAGCAGCCGTTACCATTTAAGAAAACATCAACGTGTGTTGAATTAATTACAGCGTTTTTAAATACTGCGGTCCAGCAGTTTGACGGGGCAGAGACATCACATTCCCGGGTCAGGCGAATACTGCCCGATCTGATAAAGAGAATCTGGTCCTTATCGGACGCATTACAACCTTCTGGCTGGCAGCGTTCAGGCAATGGCCCCAATACTGTCTCGCCGCCGTTATAGGCAAACCACATTTTGCCTCCATAATGCAGGACCCTGCCCTGGACCAGGTTCTCCCCGCGCAAAAATTTTGCCGTAAATTCAGTAGCCGGATGATAGAAGATGTCCTGCGGCCTGCCAACCTGCTCGACTCGCCCGTCATGCATTACGATAACCCGACTGCCCAACTGCATGGCCTCAGTAAAATCATGCGTTACGTGAATAATTCCTATACCTTCTGAGCAGTGTATTTCCCGCAGCAGTTCCTGCATATTGTAACGGGTTTGCTGGTCAAGCGAGGAAAGCGGCTCATCCAGCAGCAGCAGGGGCGGCCTGGTCAGAATAGCCCTGGCCAGTGAAACCCGCTGTCTTTCACCACCGCTTAAAAATCGCGGGTAGCGCTCAAGGAGATGCGCTATATGCATTGCTTCAGCCAGGTACTCCAGCCGCTGATTTGTTTCAGGCACGCATCCCAACCGCCTGGCCCTGGCGCCAAATAAAATATTATCTTTTACTGACAGGAACGGGTATAATAAGCTGTCCTGGTAGGCAAAACCCAGGAACCTGCGCTCCGGCGGCAAGTGGGTAATTTCCCTGCCGTTCAAGAATATAGCTCCGCTGTTTGGAGGCCGAAGACCGGCGATAGACTCAAGAGTAACCGTCTTGCCGCACCCGGTGGGTCCTAAAATTATTACGTAGTCGTCAGGCTCCACCGAAAATTCAATATCTTTCAGAGAAAACCTGCCGACATTTACGGTCATTCTTTCAACTTTTAAAAGATTACGGCTCATAACCTCACTCCAGTTCCGGTAAAGACTTTGAAAGAACTAATCAGGAGCAGCGCCACCAGCAGCATTATAACAGCGGTAGCCATGGCAAACTGAATGTCACCAATAGACATGTTTAAAAAAATGGCGACAGACAGCGTTTCGGTCTTCATGCGGGTTATTCCGGCCAGCATGGCGGTAGCGCCGAATTCACCAAGCGCCCTGGCCCAGGCCATGGTCAATCCGCCCAGGATACCTCCTTTGGCCAGCGGCATAGTCACCCGCAAGAACACCCCCGCCGGCGAATAGCCCAGTGTCCGTGCTACATTTTCCAGGCGGGGATCAATTGAATTAAATGCCTGTTGAAAAGTTTTAATAGCAAACGGAGCGGCGATAAACCACTGTGCAATTATAACTCCACGAGTGGAAAACACCACATCCAGACCAAAACTGGTTAGAGTATCACCAAGGATGGGCCCGAAAAAAATTAACAGGGCCACCCCGCTGACAAGCGGCGGCAGTACTATTGGTATATCCATAAGTGTGTCGATTAAAATCTTTCCGGGAAAGTCATAACGGGAGAGTATAAAGCCGCAGGGAACAGCTACCAAGGCTGCAAGAGCAGTGGCCAGCAGCGATGTCCACAGGGTAAAAGTGACCGCGAAGCGGAACTCCGGATTTTGCAACACAGTTTTAAAGGAGGCCCACTCCCCGTAAAAAACAGGCCGCCCACCATTGACACCATAAAAACGACAAAAAGAGTAAAGATAAGCCAGAAAACTCCCTGTAGTAAACTTACACGAGGATTAACCATGAATAATTACCTTGACCCTCCAAGCTGATCAGATTTTAGTTTTAAAACCGTATTTTGCAAAAATAGCAGGGCCTTCTGACTTCATAAATTCCAAGAAATCTTTGGTCAGCTCTTTCTGGCTGCTGACATTCAGCATGGCGCAGGGGATTTGTTCAATAATGTTGACGGCAGGGTCGATCTCTACCCGGTCGAGTTTTTCCTCGTTTTTGTAAATGTTGCTGTACTCTACAATACCCGCGTCCCCCTGACCCATCAAAAGCGTTGATACCACCTTGGCGGGGCTCTCCACATAGGTCAGCACATTCTTCTCCACACCGCCGGCAATCTCCAGTTTGTTGAAAGTCTGAAAAACAGCTTTACCTATGGCGGTTGCTTCTTTATCCGGTATAACAAGCTTTAATCCCGGCCGGGTCAAGTCCTGGACCTTGCTTATTTGAGCCGGATTGCCTTTGGGGACAATAATAACAGGGGTATGATAGGCGATTGGCCCAACCATCTCCCCAATATAGCCTTTTTGTTTAGCTTTCTCCACGTAAGGCATGCCCCCCGGCATATAAATATCACCTTTTTTCATCGTTTCCAACTGGTTAAGCAATGTCCCGCTATTATTAAAAGTTAACTCGACCTTAACGCCTGTTTTTTGCTCATAGAGCTGGGCCAGTTCGCTGACCGGCTCTTTAAGGTTGGCTCCAACATAGGCGAACAACGTCTCTTCAGCCTTTTCAGGAGCCGGGTTTGAAGACTTACCGCATCCCGCAAACAAAAAAATCACAAGAAGTGTCAATAATCCGTATTTTAGAATTTGTTTGTATTTTTTTGACAAGGTCAGCCATCTCCTAAAAATAATAATTTCAACAAGTAACTCTCTTAAATTCAAAAACCTTTTCGCTAACGCAAATTTTGAAATTGCTTATTCTCTCGCCCCAGACGTAAAACCGTTCCTTAAAATACCTTTATAAAACACAGAGGCTGTCAAACTTAGACAGCCCGCAGGGAATTTGCTTTTAACTGCCCTTTTTCTATCGAAACGATTAGATCTCCTAAAAACTGAGCGTCCTCTTCGTTATGGGAAACCAAAATAAAAGGTATCTTCCACAACCGGTGTATTTCTTTTATTTCCTGTCTCAAGCTTTCCCTGGTGTTTTTATCCAGGGCACTAAAAGGTTCATCCAACAGGAGCAACCGCGGCTGTACAACCAGTGCCCTGGCCAGGGCCACCCTCTGCTTCTCACCACCGGAAAGCTGGCCGGGATAACGGTCAACCAGGTGCCCCACGCCGAATGAATTCAACAAATCCACAGCCTTCAAGCCAGTGCCCGCCTGCTTTTTCTCCTTAAGTCCGTATAAGACATTTTGCCTTACAGTCATGTGGGGGAAAAGCGCGTAATCCTGAAAAAGGTACCCGACATTCCTGAGCCGGGTGGGGACATTAATTTTATCATCAGAGGAAAAAAGGACCTGATCATTCAGTTTGACAAAACCGCTGTCTGGTTTCAGCAGACCGGCCAGGCAGTGTAAAATCGTAGTCTTGCCGGCGCCGGACGGCCCCCATAAAACCAGGATCTGATTATTTATTTTTGCGTTAAGCTCCAGGTCAAAATGCCACAGTTTCTTTGCTATCCTGATATCCAGCATATATTACCACCACATATTAATTTTGGTTCTTTTTTGCCCAGCGGTTTACCCAGAATATGACCAGGAAACTAAACACCGTGATAATCGCCACCAGTAACCTGGCCTCCTCATTATGCCCTGACTCCACCGCAAAATAAATGGCCAGTGGTATCGTTTGGGTCTGCCCGGGTATGTTGCCTGCCACCATCAAGGTAGCGCCGAACTCACCCAGTGCCCGGGCAAAAGTCAGCACCAGGCCGGCAAGGATGCCCGGCCAGGCCAGGGGCAGCGTAATTGTAAAAAATATCCTTGCCTCGCTCGCCCCCAGGGTCCTGGCCGCTTTTTCATAGTTGATATCCACACTTTTAAAGGCCGCCTTGGCACTCTGGTACATCAAAGGAAATGCTACCACAGTAGAAGCCAGTATTGCCGCATACCAGGTAAATATCAATATAATACCCATATCCGCCAGTGCCTTGCCCAGCAAACCGTTTTTGCCTATGAGCATCAGCAGCCCGTAACCAACGACGGAAGGCGGCAGCACCAGAGGCAGCGTTATCGCTGCCTCCAGAGCATCTTTTCCGAAAAACTCGCAGCGGGCCAGCAGCCGGGACAGCGGCAGGCCTAAGCATGTGACAACAATTGTTGCAATAACTGCCACCCTGATTGAAAGAAGTACCGGGTGCCAATCTGTCATCTGCATCAACATAAATTAAATCCAATCTGTTATTTGATTACTTTAAACCCGTATTTCTCAAATATCTTCGCGGCATCGTCACCCTGCAGGAATTTGGCGAAATCCTCAGTTTGTTTCTGGTATTTGGTGCTCTTAATCAATGCCATTGGATAAAGAATGGGTTTATTGGAACCGGCGGGAGCCGCCGCAACTACTTTAACCGAAGTGCTTGTCGCGGCGTCGGTGCGATAGACCAGTCCTGCGTCCACGTTGCCGGTTTCAACATAGGTCAGCACCTGGCGTACGTCTTTGGCCAGGACCATCTTGGTCTGAAGCTGGTCCCATAGCTTGAGGGTTGTCAATGTTTCCTTGGCGTATTGTCCCGCCGGGACTGTCTCCGGTGTGCCGATACTGACCTTTTTAACGCTTTCGCCTGTCAGGCCCTCAAATCCTGCCAGGGTGCTGTTTTTGCCCGCTACCAGCACTAATTCGTTGCCCAGCAGGTCTTTGCGTGATTCCTCTATTATAAGCCCTTTTTGAGACAATGCGTCCATCTGTGACTTGCCGGCGGATATGAATAAATCTGCCGGAGCTCCTTCTTCAATTTGCTTCTGCAATGTTCCCGAAGACGCAAGGTTCAGCGTGATCGTCACACCGGCATTCTTTGATTCGTAAAGAGACTCCAGTTCCTTCATTGCATCCGTAAGGCTTGCCGCAGCTGAAATATTCAGGTTCACAGGTTCGGTCTTCGGTTGTTCTTTCTGCCCGCCGCATCCGATAACAGATACAGCAACAAGTAACACAAGAGCTAAAAATAGTATTTTTTTCATCACTGTTTCCCCCTCTAAAATTAGTAAATTTGCATTTAATTATGCTGAGGCAGATCACCAACCTTTCCATTTATTTAAAGCTGCCCTAAAAAGCAAAAAGCCTTGTAGCCAGCCCATTTCATAATACTACTATATTTAAGATAACATAGCTTCCCAGTGGGCTTACATGACTTGACCCGTTGCAATGTATCCTTTCCCATAAGCATTACATTACCGTACTAAACGTTATATAATATGACTACTAAAATAATAAAGTAAGCTGCCTTTGTTGTCAACATGTTAGTAGAATTACTTACTATCATTAATGTTATCAATTATTATTATTTTATATTAGCTCTTGTTGCTTTTTAAACCATGCCAGGTCCATTCTCAGGATTTCTGTCTTGCGTTTTGGAAGGGCCACCAAGTTTTATAATTTCAGTTTATTGGCCCCATTTAAACTTACTGCTTGGTTTGCCGAATGAACTCAGAGAAATTAAACTACAAATCGTTCTCCCAGATATCATAACCACTTGATAAAATCTTGTATAACTCAATCACACATCACAAAAAATGATTATCAAAAAAATAAAAATAAGATATAATAATGTTCAGGATATTTGGGGAGGTGATAGCATGAAGGAAGGAGCTTCTTTAACTCCCGAAGAAGTCGCCTCTATACTGAAGATAGCAAAAAATACAGTTTACGAATTAATTAAGCGGGGAGAACTCACGGCTTACCGGGTAGGACGCAAAATCCGGGTTGACCTGCA
>CAZPXL010000053.1:0-10229 GCA_964591005.1 uncultured Eubacteriales bacterium | reverse complement strand
CCTTATGAAAAAATATAATCAAAAACTATTGACTCTATATAGTAGGCTACAGTTCAGCATGCTGAAGAGTCAGTTCAGGTTGTAGATAAATACTATTTACAGAGATCATGGTGTTGAAACCGGCTGCTCCTTTGCGGCAGCGTTGAAACAAAGGAATGGGGACACACCTGCGATTTTTGTAACTTTTAATTGTAGAATGATACCAGACAGAGGAATGGGGACACATCTCTATTTCAGGCATTCCTTTTAGGCTGAGAAATGTCCCCAATTAACCCTCGATTATTTAAAACTTGCCGTAGTCCACATCGTCCAGGGACACAATGTCTTCCGGGTTTACCCTGTTGCTGAAGGGTTTTGTGGCAACTCCCGGCCTGGGTTTCTGGGCGGCCCTGCTCTTGTTGACAGCCAGGTACGGTTTGCCTGTGTTTACTGCCGCTGCATAAGCGCCGCCGCCGGCCTGTCGCTTCAGCTTGAACTTGCTGAGCATCTGGCTGACCATCTCGGACTGGCTGGACATTTCTTCGCTGGCCGCGGCAAGTTCTTCCGAGCTGGCCGAGTTCTGCTGGGTGACCTGGTCCACCTGGCCCAGCCCTTCGTTGATCTGGCCGATGCCCTGGGCCTGCTCCTTGGACGCGGCCGCGATCTCGCTGATGAAGTCGGTGACTTTGCTGACTTCCACCACAATTTCTTCAAGGGCACTGGATGTCTCCTCGGCAATCCTGGTGCCTTCTTCTGTTTTCTTGATTGAACCTTCGATCATATCGGCGGTCTCTTTGGCTGCCTTGGCGCTGCGCTGGGCCAGGTTGCGCACTTCCTCGGCCACCACGGTGAACCCTTTGCCGTGCTTGCCGGCCCGGGCCGCTTCCACCGCCGCGTTCAGCGCCAGCAGGTTGGTCTGGAAGGCGATCTCGTCGATGGCCTTGATTATGTTGGATATGTTGGCCGCCGAGTCGTTAATTTCTCCCATGGCCTTGACCATGTAGCCCATCTGCACGTTGCCTTTCTCGGCGTTGGCCCTGGCTTCGTTGGCCAGCTGGTTGGCATGTATGGCGTTCTCCGCGTTCTGCCTGGTCTGGCTGTTCATCTGCTGCATGGACGAGGTGATCTCTTCCATGGTGCTGGCTGATTCCGCGGCGCCCTGGGACAGGGACTGGCTGGAATCCGAAACCTGCTGGGCGCCGGTGTTGACCTGCTCGATGGCCACGGCAACCTGCCCCAGGGTTTCGTTCAGTCCTTCAATGGTGGTGTTCAGGGCGTTCTTGATGATGGCGTAATCGCCCTTGTAATTGCCGGTCACGGCCACGTCCAGGTTGCCTTTGGCCACCTCCTGCAGGCACCTGACGGCTTCTTTCTTGATAATATCGTTCAGCGCTTCCAGGGAAGTGTTCAGCGCTTCTTTGATTATGGCGTGGTCGCCCTGGTAGATGCCGGTGACCCTGACGTCCAGGTTCCCTTCGGCCATTTCTTTAAGGCAGCCGGCTGCTTCGTTGATCGGGTGGATTACCGCGTCCATCATGTTGTTGACGCCCTCGATGATATGGCGGTAGCCTCCCTCGTGCTGGTTGGCGTCGGCCCTGGCGCCCAGTTTGCCTTCCACTGCGGCGGCGGCCAGCATGTTGGCGTCGTCCAGCATCTTTTGAATAGCGCCGTGCATCCTGATCAGGCCCGGTACCAATTCGTCATTTTCGCTCCGGCGCCCGACTTTGTTGTACATTTCCGCGTCGCTCAGGTCGCCTTTGCTGATTTTGGTGATTGTGTTCACTATATTGGAAAGGCGCGCGTTTACCGCGTTGGTCGCATTTTTGATCTCGTCCCAGGTGCCGGTATACTCTTTCTCCATTTTCTTGCTCAGATCGTTGACTGCCATTTGGCGCAGGACCGAGATCAGCTCGTCAACCGGCACGGCGATTGCTTCCATCAGGCCGTTCATGCCTTCCATCAGTTTGCGGTAGACGCCGCTGTAATGGCCGGCGTCGGCCAGTGTGTCCAGTTTGCCCGAGGCGGCTGCCGCGGCTGTCTTTTCCACGTCAGCAATTAATTCCTGAATGACCTCCATCATTTTAACGAAAGAAGGCATTAATTCGTCCTGCTCGCTCATGCGGCCAACTTTTCTCAAATCGTCAAGTTTACTGAAGTCTCCATTACTGATTCTGGTGATAATATCGACAATGGTAGAAAGTTTTTCTGTTGTGGTATTGGTGGCTCCCTTCATTTCTTCCCAGATGCCGTTGAAGTTCTTTTCGATTTTATGACCAAAGTCGTTGACCGCTGTCCGCTCCAGCACTCTGATCAGCTCACGCACCGGCTCTGCAGCTGCTTCCATCATACTGTTCAGGCCGCCCACCAGGCCGCCCCAGTCACCTTTAAAGGCCTTTTCGTCACAGCGCACGTCCAGATTTCCCGCCTTAACGGCCTGGACCATGGTGTCGACTTCTTTAATTAAACTCTGCAGGGTATTTCTAATCTGCTCCATTTTCAGGGTGGCGAACTCCTGCTTGCCCGGCAGCTTTTCCATGACCTTGGAGAAGTCACCTTCCGCGTAAGCCGCGACTACTTTCAAAAGCATACTCATGTGCCTAACGTGCGTTTTAACTACTTTGTTGACGCATGTAGCCATATCATGGTAGACTCCCGCAAAGTTGTCCTCCGGGATATATAAATCAATGGCGCCGACACTATGGTTCTGGTATAAATCGTTCATCCCGGCAATAACGCTGTTGATACTGTCGATGCAGCCGTTTATGTTGTTTTTAATCTCATTGAAGTCGCCGTAGTAGGTGTCCGTGATCCGCGGCGGGATGTCGCCCTTGCTGATCCGGTCGATATACTCGGCCGCCACGTTGAGAGGCCCGACGACAGCGTCAAGAGTGCCGTTAAATCCTTCGATGACATTGCGGTACTCGCCCTCGTGCCTGCCGGCGTCGGCGCGGGCGTCAAGCTTGCCTTCCACCGCCGATAAGGCCAGGCTGCCGGCATCGTCCAAAAGCTTTTGGATGGCGCCGTGCATTTTAATAAAACCGGGCACCAATTCGTCATTTTCACTCCTGCGCCCGACCTGATTGTACATTTCCGCGTCGCTCAAATCGCCCTTGCTGACCTTTATAATTGTATTTTTAATATTGGCCAGGTGTTCGTTCAGCTCATCAGTAACAAGTTTAAGATCCTGCCAGATACCGGTGTAATCCTTTTCTGCCTTCCTGCTGAGATCGTTTGCCGCCATCCGGCGCATGACAGCTACTATTTCTTCGACCGGTCCGGCCGCGGATTCCATGGCATTGTTGAACCCGTCTATTACCTTGCGGAATTCGCCCCGGTGCCTGGCGGCGTCCGCCCTGGTTTTAAATTTTCCTTCTTTCACCGCCCCTGTCATCATGACTGTGTCTGATACCAGGTTTCCGATTGCTTCCATCATCCCGGTCAAAGCAGGCGCCAGCTGGTCTTTTTCGCTTCTGCGCCCGTCATTCTTCAGTTTTTCCAAGTACCTGAAGTCGCCGCTGCCGATTTCATTGACGGCTTCCACAACCTCGCTCAACGTGCTGTTAATTGCGCCGGCATTATTTGCAAGGTCATTCCAGACGCCGCCGTACTCTGTGCTGATCTTCGCGCTGAAATCATTGGCCGCTATCCGGCCGAGGGCTGTATTCAATTCATTAACCGGCCTTGCCGTAGCTTCGACCAATCCATTCATGCTTCTTACCAGTTCAGCCCAGTCACCGCTGAAAGCCGCCTCGTTGCCGCGCACGTCAAGTTTGCCCGACCTGACTGCGTGGGTCAGCCCTCTGGATTCCTCCAGCAGTCCGGCAATGGTGTCAATGCACGCGTTCAGGTTATTCTTAATGTGTATGAATTTCCCGCTGTAGGCGTCAGTAATCTTGGGCGGCAGATCACCCCCGGCAATCCGTTCAACATACTCCATCGAGACACTGAGCGGCCTGATTACTGTGTCAAGACTTTTATTTACCTCCTGGATTACGTCCTGGAATTCCGGGTCTACTTTGCTTTCATCTCCTCTGGCCTCCAAATTGCCTTCCCTGACTGCTCCCGCCAGCCGCTTGCTTTCTTCCAGCAGCGCGCCGAAAGAACTTTTCACTGACATTGTTGTAATGTAACTTAGAACACCACCGGCTGCCAGAGAGACAACCCATAAAATGATATTCACGGTCGTGTTTTTAGAAAAGCTTGTAACTAAGCCCACTACAACCAGCAGCAATAGAAGAGATGAAAAACACAGCGCTACTTTTGTTCCGATCTTTTGTTTCACTTTTATGCCTCCTTAAAATGTTGAAATAGCCTTTTATTAATGATGGGTTTATCGTAAGTAATATTCTTAATATTGTTTTCGGTTGTTAAAGCCCAAACATTAACATCCATTTTTAAATTAGTGGATATTTACGCCCAAAATCTTAAAACTTACCGTCGTTAAACACAATATTACCACCTTGAAAAAGGCAAAATAAAACCGGGAGACATTTTTACCGCGGCCCCCCGGTTTAAAAGAATTCTTGAAGTTGCAAAAATATTATCTATGTGTTTAATCCGCCTGGCTCACTTCTTGAGCACAACATTTTTTTCCTTGTCTTTGACCAGCTTTCCTTCCCCGACAAGTTCCTCGGCCACAAAAATAAAGGTGATGAAATCCTTTATACCCGCCTTCTCCATGGTCTCTTCGATATTCTCGGCGCTGCCCTGCTCCTTTACCACCCGGTAAAGACGTTCCTTATTATCGTCAATAAAACGGCCTGTTTCCTCCAGGAATTTGTTGGTCCGGCACACAGACCCGTCAATTATCTTAAAATAGCCCTTCCCGACCAGTTCATCCAGGTTTTCATCGCCCTCGCCGGCGAACATCAGCTGCTTGAATAAAATTTCGTCCATAGTATATCCTCCCTTTTCCCAAAACCATTCGGCATCAGATAAGGTCTTTCCTTTTTCTAACGAGATTTTTTGTTAATTTACCCGGGAAAGGGAGATTCATATTCCAGGTCTTTGTTGTTGAACCCCAAGGAATACGGAATATTCTCACGACCCACGACTCTTTACTCCTCTTTCTTCTTCCAGAAAGTAAGGCGGGCTGTTATTTTTTTAACCGCGTTTGAAATTGTCAGAGTTATCCCGCCTGTTAAGTTATTAAGGGCTGTTTTCAGCCTGCGCCGGGACTTCAGGCATACCAGCCTCATGTAACGAAACGGGTAAGAAATCAACAGGACCGCGAGGCGGAAGGGGTACAGGAAGGCATTCCATGTAAATGATACTGCCTTTGTGAAAAATTTCCATACTTTGAAAACTATATAAAACTTCAACCTGACCAGGCGGCTGAAGGTATTGCTCAACAGGTAATAATAAAGCAGCGCTCCCAGGCCGAGTCCCAGGAAAACGTACATCCGCATTTCTCCCCAGTTCGCCGTGAGCAGCAGTGTAAAAACCACAGCCGCCGTAACCAGCCAGAAGATCAGGTCGCCCAGGAGGGTGCCGGTTTTTTTCAGCCTGAACGTACTCCTGACCACCCGGTAATAATCATAACAAAAAGCGGCCAGCATCCCTATGCCGATAGTTATTAAAAAAGCGCGCGCCTGGCTCAGCAGCGACTCCAAAAAAAGTCCCCCTTGTTAAAAAAAGCGCGTTACCGCGCTTTCGCTTAAATAGTTTTTGCTTATTTGAATATCCGCTTCATAATGCCTTTGCTCATGCTCCTGGCCTTGCTCTCCACATACTGAAATGAATTAAAGTTTCCTTCCGCGGCAAGGCTGCCTGTTTCCTTACTGAGCTCGGTTATGTTCAGTCCTTCACCTTTCAAAACGAGCATACCCATGTTAGTCTCCAGGACTATCTCCGACTCATCGAAACTTTCCACCTGCCGAACCCCTTCCATGACAAGCTGTTTGCGCCCGTAAACGGCCATACTGTGCCTCGGCTGTTCTTCCAAGCCCATCACTCCCTTCAAAAGGTGTTCCGTCCAGAATTAATTCATCATATGCCGGTCCAAACAAAATATTACAAAAAAATATGCGGCTCTAAAACATCATAAAAAATGCACCTCCAAATATTAGACTTGTCTAATACTTGAGGTGCACTTCATTTTTCTAACCTCCTGATTAAGCTTAAGGAAGCTAAACAGGGATTTTCAAGAAGGTTAATTTTGTGTCCCGATTACTAGGCGAGCTGCAGCTGCCCCCGTTTCCTGTAATACCCCTGGTCCACCGGGGAAGCGGCGCCGATGACCTGCTTTTTAAGCATGAACCTGCCAAGCGCCTGTTTAACCATTTCGACCTGGCTCAGCATCTCCTCGCTGGCGGCAGCCAGTTCCTGTGATCCGGCCGAGTTCTGCTGGGTAATCTGGTCGACCTGGCTTAACCCCTCGTTGATCTGCCCTATGCCGTGGGCCTGCTCCCTGGAAGCAGCGGCTATGTCGCTGATCAGATCGGTTACCTTGGTGGCCCCTACTACAATTTCCTCCAGGGCGCCTGATGTTTGCTGCGCTATTTTTGTGCCCACCTCTGTTTTCTGGATGGATCCTTCGATCATTTCAGCTGTTTCCTTGGCCGCCTTGGCGCTGCGCTGGGCCAGGTTCCTGACTTCTTCGGCCACCACTGTGAACCCCTTGCCGTGCTTGCCGGCGCGGGCTGCTTCAACCGCGGCGTTTAATGCCAGCAGGTTGGTCTGGAAGGCAATCTCGTCGATAGCCTTGATTATCTTTGATATATTGGCGGCTGATTCATTGATATCAACCATGGCGCTCACCATCTGGGTCATCTGCTCGTTGCCCTTTTCCGCGTTGGCCCTGGCCTGGTCCGCCAGGTTGTTGGCCTGGGCGGCGTTTTCAGCGTTTTGTTTGGTCTGCGCGTTCATTTCATACATCGAAGAAGTAATCTGCTCCATCGTGCTGGCAGACTCGGCAGCGCCCTGGGACAGGGACTGACTGGAGTCGGAAACCTGCTTCGAGCCCACGGCCATCTGGTCGATTGATATAAATACCTGGCCCAGTATTTCATTGATGGAATCGATGGTTCCGTTGAGCGCGTCTTTAATAATGGCGTGCTCACCCTGGTAATCACCTTTGACAGCCACATCAAGGTTGCCGCCGGCCATCTCTTTCAGGCATTCGGTTGCTTCATTGATTGGCCTGACCATGGCGTCCAGGGTGTTGTTGACGCCGTCGATAACCTGCCGGAAGCTGCCGCGGTGCCTGTCCGCGTCGGCCCGGGTCCCCAGTTTGCCTTCCACCGCGGCGCCGGCCAGCATGTTGGCGTCATTAACCAGGCTTTGAATTGCCTCGGTCATTTTAATCAGGGCGGGTACCAACTCATCGTTTTCGCACCTGCGCCCGATTTTTTTCAGCACTTCCAGGTCGGACAGGTTGCCCTCGCTGACATTGCTGACAATCTCAACTACACGCAGTATGCGCGCGCGCACATTGTTGGCAGCGATTTTCAGATCATCCCAGGCGCCGCTGTATTCTTTGACCATGCTCTGGCTGTAATCGTTGTCCGCAAATCTTCTAAAGATAGCCATCAGTTCAGAGATAGGATTGGCAACAGCTTCAATTAAACCATTCATGTCCCGTACCAGCTCGCCCCAGTCGCCGGCGAATCCGGCCGCGTTGCCCCGTGCCTCCAGGTTGCCCTCGGTTACGGACTGGATCAGGTTTTCCGCTTCCTGCAGCAGCCCGCTGATGGCGTCGATACAGCTGTTCAGGTTGTTTTTGATGTTATTGAAGTCACCCTTGTATTCCTCGGTGATCTTCGGCGGGATGTCGCCCCTGGCGATCCGGTCCACATACTGTGCCGCCATGTTCAGCGGCCCGATCACCCCGTCCATGGCTGCGTTGACGCCGCGCAGGATCTTGCGCCAGACACCGCCCGTCCGGTCGGCGTTGGCCCGCTGGTCCAGCTTGCCTTCAGCGCCCGCGCCTATAACCACGCCCACTTCGTCGACAAGTATGCTGATCGTGTCGATGCAGGTGTTCAGGTTGTCCTTGATCTCGTTGAAGTCACCCTTGTATTCTTCAGTGATCTTCGGCGGCGTGTCTCCCCTGGCGATCCGGTCCACATACTGGGCGGCCATGTTCAGCGGCCCGATGATCGCGTCGAGCATCTGGTTAATGCCGTCCACCAGGATTTTGTAATCGCCGCCGGCTTCCACCGCGGCGCGCGCCGAGAGGTCGCCTGCTTTCGCTTTTTCTACCAGTTCCTGCACCGCGTTCAATACGGTTTTTTGTTCGGTGATGTCGTTGATAATGCCGAAGCAGCCGATAATTTCTCCCTTTTCGTTCTTTACGGCGTCGCTGCTCAGTATGGCCGGCACGATACGGTTGTCCCGGGTGCGCAGTTCGAGCTCGCTGATCCAGGTCTTGCCGCCCATAATGCTCTTCCAGCAGTCGCGCCCGGTTTCAGCGTCGACGAAGATAGCGGGCAGCCCGCCGGCGGCGTTGATCGCCTCCATGCTGTACCCGAACAGGTCGTTGAATGCTTTGTTCTGTGAAAGGATCTTAACCCCTCTCTTGTCTGTGATGATGATCGGCGCGCCGGAAGCCTCGACCGCTCCCTTGATCCGCAGCATTTCTTCCTGCCTCGCCTTGTCCGCAGCATTGACGTTGATTAGCTCTTCCTGCCTCGCCTTGTCCGCGGCCGTGACGTCGATCAGCACGTTGAGGTTGTTTTTGATCTCGTTGAAATCGCCCTTGTATTCGTCACTGATTACAGGCGGGATTTCTCCCTTGGCAATCCTGTCCACGTACTCAGCGGCCACGTTCAGCGGTCCGATTACCCCGTCCATAGCATGGTTCACACCTCTTAATATCTTGCGCCAGACCCCCTGGGTCCTGTCGGCGTCCGCCCGCTGGTCAAGCTTGCCTTCTGCGCCCGCACCGATAACCACGCCCACTTCATCGACGAGTATGCCGATGGTGTCTATGCACTCGTTCAGGTTGTCCTTGATTACATTAAAGTCTCCCTTATATTCATCTGTGATTTTAGGCGGCGTATCGCCCCTGGAGATCCTGTCAACATATTCAGCGGCCATGTTCAGCGGTGCAATCACCCCGTCCATGGCGTCGTTCACGCCTCGCAATATCTTGCGCCAGACGCCCTGGGTCCTGTCGGCGTCCGCCCGCTGCTCAAGCTTGCCTTCGCGGCCCGCGCCGATAACCACACCGATCTCATCTACAAGTATGTTGATAGTGTCGATGCAGGTGTTCAGGTTGTCCTTGATCTCGTTGAAATCTCCATTATATTCGTCGGTAATCTTAGGCGGGGTGTCGCCCTTGGCAATCCGGTTGATATATTCCGACGTTAAGTTGATTGGCTCCACGAATGCGTCGATCACGTTGTTTGTCCCTGTCAACATCTCGCCCCAACTACCGGAAAAGGCCGCCGCGTTGCCACGGACATCCAACTTGCCTTCCCGTACGGCTTTATTCAGACCGTCAGTCTCTTGCAGGAGAGACTTGATGGTTTCGACCATCTCCTTAAAGGACTGGGCCAGTCGACCGATTTCATCACCGGTTTTCACTTCTATCTCGTCAGACAGCTCTCCTTTGGCTACCTTATCGGAAACAGCGACCAGATAATTCAACGGATTGGTCAGTATCCTGGTTAATAACAGCCGGCAGACAACAAACAACACTATCACCAGGGTAATGAAAGACACCAGCCCGACAGAGCGCAGGGTACCGGAAACAATAGTATCGGCAAGTTTTTTTGGCGCTCCCACATACCACATGCCGATAATCTCACCAGAAGCATCTTTTATAGGAGTATAAGCGGTTTGGAACTTATTCCCCACCACATTGGCTTCGCCATAATAGTTCTCACCCTGACTCAAGACGGTTTCAGCCACGTTGTCGGCGGCCGTCGTTCCGACCGCTCTCTTGCCTTCATTCATAACATTTGTACTAATACGGGTATTCCCGCAAAAAATCGTAACCGTATCACCGGTCAGTTTGCCTATCTTGTCAACAATATTGTAGTTGTCATTCATTAAAGTGCTGCCTTTATATAGTTTATCCCCTTCCAGCAACCATGCCCCGGGATACTCCTTGTCCAGGATTTCGTATCCGGTGATCAGATCGGATTTGGCCTTCTCAACCGCCACGCCCTCGGCTTCCTCTTTAACTACGTTATTAACAACATACATTACAGCACCAAGCATCAGGATTAAGGACAGAGTAAATATGGTTCCCAATTTCACTTTTAACGATAAATCACCTAAACGCAAACTACCTAAACGCATTG
>CAZPXL010000052.1:7944-10308 GCA_964591005.1 uncultured Eubacteriales bacterium | reverse complement strand
CGAGGTAATTATTTCCCAATCTGCACTCCCGGTATAAAACTGGGAACGGGTGCGGCCGTGCACAGTCACCGCCGAAGCCCCGGCGCTCTCCACCAGGCAGGCCAGTTCTACCGCGTTTACGGATGTCTCATCCCAGCCTTTTCGCATTTTGACGGTAACCGGTACCTTTACCCGCCTGACAATCTCCCTGATGATCCCGGCGGCTTTTTCCGGGTTCCTCATCAGCGCCGCACCCTCACCATTTTTAACAATTTTCGGGGTGGGGCAGCCCATGTTGACATCAATCGCCCAGGCGCCGCGGCTTTCCACGATTTCCGCGGCCGCGGCCATATACCCGGTATCAGAGCCGAATACCTGCATGCACACCGGCCCGTCCTCACCTGAAATATCGAGCAGGCTGCATGTTTTCGGGTTTCCATATAAAAGAGCCTGGTCGCTGACCATTTCGGTGCAGACCAGGCTACAACCAGCCTCTCTTGCTAAAATCCTGAAGGATTTATCCGTGATGCCGGCCATTGGCGCGGATATCACAGGGTTCTCCAACGTAACGCCACCGATTTTCACCGCTGCACATTCCTCTCGTAAATAAGCCTGAGCCCATTCAGGGTCAGGTATGGGTCCACCATTTCGATAAAAGAGCTTTCCTGGGCAATTAGATTCGCCAGACCGCCGGTTGCGACAATTTTAGTATTTTCGCCCAGTTCTTTTTTCATTCTCTTCGCGATCTCGTCAACCTGCCCCACAAACCCGTAAAAAATGCCGGAATGCATGGCATTAATGGTGTTTTTCCCTATTATAGACGCCGGTCTTGTTAATTCCACCCTGGGCAGTTTAGCCGCCCGCGCAAAAAGAGCTTCCGTAGAGATGCTGATGCCGGGAGCTATGGCCCCGCCCAAATATTCTCCCCTGGCGTTGATGGCGCAAAAGGTCGTTGCTGTTCCAAAATCAACTATGATGATCGGACAGCCGTACTTGTCAATAGCGGCAACCGCGTTTACTATACGGTCGGCGCCAACTTCCCTGGGATTTTCATATTTTATGGAAAGGCCTGTTTTAATGCCCGGGCCCACAACAAGCGGATTTAGCTTGAAATATTTCTGGCAAACCCTTGCAAGGGTAAAAGTCAGTGGCGGAACCACCGTGGAAATAACCACAGCTTCGATCCGGCTCATATCGATCCCTGAAAAAGAAAAAAGTTCTTTAAGCATTATCCCGTACTCATCCGCGGTCCGGTGCCGGTTTGTGGAAAGCCGCCAGTTTGCCGCCAGCTCACTGTCGTTAAAAACACCTAAAACAATATTTGTATTGCCCACATCGAAAACCAGGATCACAGCCATCCCCGCTTTCCCGTATCACATATAACCCATTCTACCAAAGTGACCGGCATGGCGCAACATGATTACCACGCCGCACAACATCAAAATAAATCCAAAATTATTTGCTACACATTGTCTTTGGAATGGTGAGGGTGCTTGCTTACAACCTTGAGGGCCTCCGTCAGGGCCCGGATAATGTCCACTTTAAACTGCTGTTTTAAAGAACTTGTCCTTTTAAAGACTTCGCCTTCTGTTGTGACCACGTAATTTGTGGGGAGATTATTAAGGGCAACCGCGGCAAGGTCTAACCTGCACCTGGGGCAACTGCAGATATCCTTGTTGGCCCTGAGTATTTCATCAATAGTTTCATTTACCAGAATTTCCATCACGTTAAGCAGACGCAACATTTTATTGCCAACCCCTTTGCAAGAATTGTTGCGACATTATTCTCCATAAAAAAGCCATTTTCCTTTAACATTTAAAAATCTATTTTCAGGGAATTTATTTGGTTTGCCTTTTGCCCGTTATACCATATCGTTCAGCCTGCGATAAAGCGCCCTTGCCATCAGGGCCGCTGCCGCCGCCTTAACCAGGTCAAGGGCGATAAAGGGAATAAAACCAATATACAGGACTTTTACCGCTGAAACAGCCTGCCCCAGGTAATAGTTCAATATGACGTATAGGTACGACAGGCCAAACAGGTAATAGACAGCTATACCGGTAACCATGGAAAAGAAATAGACAGCCATGCCACCCTGTTCCCTGTTCCTGAGCAGCAGGCCTATAACAAAGGCGCCCGCCACAAAACCGGGGAGGAAACCGAAGGTGGGCTGGAGCACGTAGGCCGGGCCGCCAAAGGGCGGCGAGGCAAATACAGGCACGCCTACCAGGCCCAGCAGGATATATACGATCATGCTCAGCGCCCCCAGGCGGGCGCCCAAAACGCCCCCGGCCAGCATTACCACAAATGGCATCAGGCTGAACGGCACGATACTCCCCCCATAGCGCACCAGCATGGCCGCCACCACCGCCAGTGCGGCAAAAACAG
>CAZPXL010000052.1:0-7844 GCA_964591005.1 uncultured Eubacteriales bacterium | reverse complement strand
GAATTATTTGGAGTGTGAATCCGTACAGGGCAGTTCAGGGAAACTGACATCTCTTTCCACCTGGCCAGAACCGGCGCAAAACCCTGTTCCAGTGACAGGTCATACCATTTTTCAAACTCCTTGAGAAAAGCCCGCACCAGGGATGCCCGGGAAATGCTGAAACCGGCATGAACCTTTAGTGAAGTAGCCTTGGAGCGTACGTCCCCGGGAAAATCATTTTCCTCCTGGTTCACATTGACGCCAACACCTACTACCATGTGGTTGATTCTTTCCATCTCCGCGCTCAGTTCCACTAATATGCCGCAGATTTTTTTACCGTCAGCCAGCAGATCGTTCGGCCATTTAATACCAGCCATCACTCCGGTCTCATTCCTCACAGCGGCTGCCATCGCCACAGCGGTCATCAAGGTAACCAGGTTTGCTTCAGGCGGAGTTAAAGGGGGATAGAGGATGAAAGAAAAGAAAATCCCTTTATACTTGGTTGAGGACCAATGCCGCCCAAGCCTCCCTTTACCGCCTGTCTGTTCCTCCGCCACCACCATGGCTCCGTCCGGGGCGCCCTGGCCTGCAAGATTCTTGGCCACGTTGTTCGTGGAGGGAACGCTGTCAAAGTAAAAAACATTCCGGCCTAAAAACCGGGTTGACAGCCCTTCGCCGATTTCTTCCGGGAAAAGTCTGTCGGGAACACCTGTCAACATATAGCCGGCCCGGGACCGGGCCTCGATCTCATACCCTCTTTCCCGCAGGGCCTGGATATGCTTCCAAACAGTAGTCCTGGTAACATTGAGCAGCCTGCAGATTTCTTCCCCGGACACATATTCCGGGCTTCTTTCCTTGAGCAGCCGTAAAATAATTTCTTTCAAAAGGCCCACCTCAAATCAATTTTAATTAAAACATGCCTAATCGTCAACCATTTATACCAATAAAGTTAACCTTTTCGCCAAACATAAAATAACCTCCGGTTAGGAGGTTATCTGCGTTTAATTTCTTTTATGTCCAGGCTTATGTCAAGCGACCTCACCGAGTGGGTCAGCGCTCCGACGGAGATCAGGTCCACTCCGGCTTCAGCCACGGCCCGGATATTTTCCTCCATAACCCCGCCTGACGCCTCAACCAGAGCGCGACCGGCGATCAAGCCCACGGCTTCCCGCATTCTCTCCGCAGGCATATTATCGAGCATTATTATATCCGCCCCTGCCGCCAATGCTTCATTAACCCCGGCTAAATCCTCCACTTCAACCTCGATCCTGGCTGTATGGGGACTGCCCCGCCTGGCCGCATCGACAGCCTGAGTGATTCCTCCGGCTATTTTAATATGATTGTCTTTAATCAGGACGGCGTCAAAAAGGCCGAAGCGGTGATTATACCCGCCTCCGACCCGTACCGCGTATTTCTCAATAATCCTCAAACCAGGGGTGGTCTTTCTGGTGTCAACAATACGGGATTTCTTCCCGGCCGCCAGCTCCACCAGCCGGGCGGTCCTGGTGGCGATACCCGAGAGGTGCTGGAGTAAATTGAGAGCAAGCCTTTCCCCGGTCAAAATCGCCCTCGCGTTGCCGGAGATCTCGGCCAATACCATACCCCGGTCTATTTTATCGCCGTCCCGCGCCAGGGCCCGGAATTCAATACCCGGGTCAAGTACCTGGAATACCATTTTCGCCAGGGGCAGACCTGCCACAACACCACTTTCCCTGGATATAACATAGCCGTGAGAGACGGCATCTGCCTGCACAATACTGTTGGTGGTAAGATCTCCGGCCCCTATGTCTTCACATAAAAACCGTTCGATCATATTTCTCAGTTCAAGGGGGTTGAGATCCACGATATCTCCCTTCTTCGCAGCTATATATCGTATTTTTGTTTGAGAAACTGAACTGTAAAGTCTTCCAGAGATATTTTTTGGGGGTCGAAACCTTCAACCAGGGCCTGGGCATATTCATGGTCAAAGATAAATACACCTTCCCCTACGTCGCTGGCCACGCCCAAACGCACATTCAGGTAGCGGGAAAAACCTTCCGTAAGGTTTTCCTCGATCCAACCTTCCCATGTGTAGGGTACATCTTCATTATACTTGTCCATTAATTGATCATCTTTTTTTAATTTCCCTGCCAGTCGCTTAAATGACCAGCTTCCTGTGAACGTGCGGAAGAAAGGACGGCTCAGATCATCAAAGGCTATTGCCCAGATTTTATCCGGCTGGTCGTTCCAACGGATTCCATAGAGCGAGTCTTTGTCCCGGCTGAAGCCGGAGGCGCCAATCAGCCGCATGTTTAGCAGCAATTCAAGGGCGTCAGGTTTTTTCTTGAGCTTTATGCCGGTCTCTTTCTCCATAAATCCGACTATATCAAACCCGCTTTCCACTTTGCCGGTGGTAATATTGACTTTCTGCTGCAGCGCCGGGACAATTTGCTCATAGTGCGGCAGGGCGTAATTACTCCCATACCAGGTATAAAAATCAATGAGTGTGCTCCTGTTTTTCGCATAAGTGCGGTCATCTTTCATAAATTCAATTATTTCATCCAGGCCGGCGCCCTGCTTTCCTTCCTGGATAAGCTTTTCCGCCATGGGCTGGGGGTGGTAATCCAGCATTATCTCATTAAGCTGTGCGCGGCGGTTTTCATCCCAACTGTTGTAAGTATCGTACAGCCACCTGTAATGCGCCGCGTAGACCGGGTCCTTGTCGGCCTGTTCTTTCAGCCCGGCCCACATCGCCGGGCTTTTTACATTTGCCCGGTAAATTTCTTCCGAAGACTCAAAAAGAAATACACTGAAATCCTCAACTTTTATTGTCAGGGGATTCGGCTTCTCCCCGGAGTTTCCCAGGCCCAATATATCACAGCCGGTAAGTAGAAAAACAAACACCCCGCCAAGTAAAATCAAACTGATAGTATTTAAAATTTTTCTTTTCAACCCGCTCACACACCCCCTGAACGGCAGTAAAACCAAAAATCGTTAACTTATTTATATCCAAAATGGAAAAATCTAAAAATAGCTGTTTAATGTCCTTACTAAAACCGTTATCCCTTATTGAATCAAAAAAAAGAAGCTCCTGAAAAATTAAGCGATAATTATTAATTAAACCAAGTTGATCAATCTCCTGCTTTGCAATATTAAAAAGATGTCCATTCGCCATATAATCTCACATTTTGTCGAACAAACTAAAACTGGTGGTTCTTCCAGAAGGGTAGGGGAAAATTCAAAGGAAATTATAAAAAATTGTAGAAGAATTTTTGGTAGGATGTCCTGACATGAACTTTGAAGGCGTACTTTCAAGGGGGGTGCAAGGTGGCAAAATTAAAAGAAGTGATCCAGCTGGCCGAAATAATGGGGGAAAGGCTTAAAGATGAAAAACCAAACGGGAGAATGGTTTTAAGGTGTGTGGAGGCTGTGTGGCCTTATATCTACCCTTACGGTCTCCTTTCATATTTGCGGAGCCACGCCGGAGATCCTCCCGATAAAACAGACCGCTTGAAGTCGGAAAAAATACTTAAAGCTGTCACCGGCTCCAGGAGGACCTGGCGCACTTTCATAATGGGAATTTGCCACACCTACCGGGAAAGGCACAGCCTCAGGAGAGCCCGGACCAGGCTGGTGAATAAGGCGATCCGGAAGGGGGCGCCGATGTCAGCCGCGGAACTGGATGACCTGGCGGAAAGTTTTCGCAAACAGGCGCTGGACTGTGCCGAGGAACTGAAACTGAATCTATTTGATATGGGGGCGGCAGCGGAACGGGCCAGGGTGATAAAATCGATCCGAAACGATGAGAATATCCCCCGTTTTCTGCGGCTGAGCCGTTACATTGATTATGATCCGCTGCTGCAGGCGCTTCCGGCTGAGATCCTGACAGAATTAAAATCAAGATATGAAAAACCGACCCCCCGCACCCTGTCTTTCGACGCCCTGCAGGAATTCATAGCATTGGACGACCAGCTGTGGAGTCAGTTCAAGGACAGCCTGGCCGAAAAGTTTAAAAGGGTGAGTTAACAATAAAACACACCGCACGAAAAAAAACTGCAACATAAATGTTACAGTTGTTTGCTCAGAATATTACCGGTAAAATTAATTTTTAAGCTCTAAGGCTTTCTTTTACCTGGTTCCTAATAGTTTTTGTTTTTATTAAAGCAGTCAAAGCAATATACCGGGCGATCGCCGCTGGGCTTGAAAGGAACCTCTGTTTCAGCGCCGCAGCCGGCACATATTGCCGGGTGCATTTCGCGCGGGGGACGGGCTCCTCGGTTGCCAAAGCCACCGCCTCTGTTGTTCCTCTGCTTGCGGGCTGCCCGGCACTGGGGGCAGCGGCCAGGCTCGTTAGTGAAGCCCCTTTCAGCATAGAACTCCTGCTCGGAAGCCGTGAATTCAAAATCTGAGCCACATTCACGGCAGGTCAGGGTTTTGTCTTGATACACTAAGACATCCTCCTCAAAATTGATTTGCTCAATGGTGATTCACTTATCTTTGTTCTCCATCACCATTAAGCGGCTTGGAAGGATAAATGAACTGGACCTAGCGGACCTATTTATTGAGCTTAAGTTATATTTTACCCTTAATAATGTAGAAAGTAAAACTAATTGTAAAATTATTTCATGTTTTTATAAATATTAATTATAATAGTTATAAAATAGCTATTGCCCGAAATTTTCAACATAAACAGGTGGAGGACAAGGAGGGAACAGAAAAGTGGAAAAACTGGTGAAAGCAGCCGCTTTTCTTGATGTTAATGAAGCTTACCTGGCTAAAGGGCTGTTGGAAAGTGAGGGCATAGAAGCCCTTTTGTTTGACGAACATTCAGCGATAGTGGTATACACTCCGTATGCCGTGGGCGGATTAAGGCTGATGGTAAAAGAGTCCGACCTGGACAGGGCCAAAAGCATACTTCCTGCCAAAAAATAGCTCATTTAAAATATTTTATCGCGATCACAAAGTCGTTTCTTCAAAGGATTCTATTTTACGGGGCGGGCGGGGACCGTAGTACTGGTAGTAATTGCACTGGATCCGGCCGTTGTACAGCTTTCTTTTTTTATCCGGTTTTCTGCCGAAAAGGCGCTCGAAATTCGGGTGAGCGGCAAGTATGTAATAAGACCAGGTATCGAGAACTCTAAAGGTTCTCCCCATCTCCCTGTACAGTTCCTCTGCCTGTTTTGTATCACCAAGGCGTTCCCCGTAGGGCGGGTTGCAGATAATATAACCGTACTTGCGCTTTGAGCGCAGCTCGGAAACAGGAAGTTTTTGAAAAAACACTTTTTCCTCTACACCGGCCTGCCGGGCATGATAGCGCGCCAGGCTGAGCACCTGGCCGTCTATGTCTGAACCTATTATATGCAGGGGCTGGGTGTAATAAGCAAGCCCTTTGGCTTCCTCCCTGGCTTTTACCCACAGGGCTCTCGGAATAACCGGCCATTTTTCGGCGGCAAAATTCCGTTTTAAGCCCGGAGCCATATTGCACCCTATCAGCGCCGCCTCAATAGGGATTGTTCCCGAACCGCAAAAAGGGTCAATCAGGTTATGTTCAGGGTGCCAGCGGCTGAGCAAAACCATGGCGGCGGCAAGGGTCTCCTTAAGGGGCGCCTGGCTGCCAAGTTTACGGTAGCCCCGTTTATGCAGCCCCACACCGCTTGTATCGATTGTCAGGGTGACCATGTCCTTGAGCAGGGCAACTTC
Organism: uncultured Eubacteriales bacterium; assembly: GCA_964591005.1. Lineage (GTDB taxonomy): Bacteria > Bacillota > Desulfotomaculia > Desulfotomaculales > Pelotomaculaceae > Syntrophopropionicum. The sequence goes on along the minus strand of CAZPXL010000052.1, from coordinate 2,186 downwards.
AATAGTGTATTGGGGCCCGGTCTCCTGAAACCATTCCTTCTTGTATTTTTGCTTCATTTTTTCCACAACCGCTTTTTTTACGATAGCCTGGCAGTCCGGAACGCTGTGCAGCTGGGATTTGACAGACTTGCCCTGGACCGGAAAAGCGGCGTCCTCAGGAATCCAGTCTGACCAGGGAAGAGACCTGGTTTTTTCAAAAAGCTCATCAAAAGTAACTGCCTTGAATTCACCCATCTTCAATAAAACACGTTCCGCCGCGCGCAGCCACAGGTTCGCCCTGCATACGGCAGCTTCGTCGCCCGCAAATGTGACCCTGGCATCCTCCACCATTAAATCTTCATATCCAAGCTCTCTCACTTCTCTGGCCACGACGGCTTCGAGCCCAAAAGTCGCCGTGGCGATTAATTCGATTTTACTCATATCAGCTCTCCAATTAAAATCTCTTTATCTAATAAAATGACGGGTGTGTAGTACCCGTCCTGGTATTATGACATGCCCAAAACTGCAGTTGTATATTCTCTTTAACGCCTGAATATGATGTGCTTCTGCCAGCGCTGGTAAGTATCGGGACAGTCTACCCGGTAGTGCCCGCCGCGGCTCTCCCGGCGGGCTAGGGCCGCTTCGGCCACCAACTCGCCTACCTGGAGCATGTTTTTCACTTCCATCTGTTCGGCGTTATCGGCTCTATGCCGCTTGAGATAGCTCCATTCATCGAAAAATACCAGGGCTTCTCTCATTCCTTCGCTGCTGCGCACCGGACCCACCTTCTCGCCCATGAGCACCTCCAGTTTTTTGCGCAGCTCGGCGTAATCTGTTTTTGCCGGTTCAAGCAGCCAGTCACAGGCAAATTCCAGGTGGCGGGGGTGGTAATCTTTCAAAAAACGTCTGGTCTCTTCAACTATTCTCCCGCCAAATACCAGCCCATCCAGCAGGGAGTTGCTGGCCAGGCGGTTGGCGCCGTGCACGCCGGGGCAGGAAACCTCGCCGCAGGCGTAAAGCCCCCTGATGCTTGTTTCCCCTACCAGGTTAATCTTCACTCCGCCCATCATGTAGTGAGCGGCAGGCGCTACCGGAATGCGGTCAATTGTAATGTCAAGTTTATACTCAGCGCAGGTCTTGGAGATATTGGGAAAGCGTAATTTTACCAGCTCCGGGTCCAGGTGGGTCAGGTCCAAAAATACCTTGTTGGAGTTGGTCGCCGCCATTTCCTTTAAAATAGCGCGAACTACTATATCCCTGGGAGCCAGCTCAGCCAGATCATGATAGCGGGGCATGAACCGCTGGCCCCGGCTGTTGCGCAGGTAAGCGCCCTCGCCGCGCACTGCCTCCGAGATTAAAAAGCGCGGGGCTCCGGGGAGGTTTAATACTGTCGGGTGAAACTGGATGAATTCCATGTCCATCACTTCCGCGCCGGCCCGGAAAGCGATTGCTATACCGTCGCCGGTTGCTATTTCAGGATTGGTGTTGTGTTCAAAAATACGTCCCAGGCCGCCCGTGGCGAGGACGACCACTTTTCCCCGAAATACCTTGTATTCTTTGTTTTGCCTGTCGTAAGCCAGGACTCCGTAACATATATTTTCCCTTACCAGGAGGTCGACAACATAATGGTTTTCCAGCACGTTAATCCTGTCGTCTTCACGCACACGCTGGGTGAGGATCCTCTGGATCTCAGCCCCGGTAGCATCACCGCTGGCGTGAAGAATACGCCGCTGGCTGTGCGCACCTTCCCTGGTAAGGGCCAGGCCCTGGCCGTCATGGTCAAAAATAGCGCCCAGGCCGATGAGCTCCCTGACTCTGTCAGGGCCCTCGCTCACCAGTGCCGCCACCGCCTCTGAGTCACACAATCCGGCCCCGGCCACCAGTGTATCTTCCCTGTGCAGCGCCGGTGAATCAGCATCTCCGAGGGCGGCCGCGATACCGCCTTGAGCTTTATCCGTGCCTGTATCCATCATGGTTTGTTTAGTCAGGACTGTTACCGAGCTGCCCGCATGGGAAGCCGAAAGGGCCGTATATAAACCCGCTATGCCGCTGCCCAGGATGATATATTCCTCTTCCACCTGGGGCAGTTCCCGCGTGTCGAAGTTAACCATGTAGTTATCCGGCAAATTAACCTCCCCCTTTTACAACCAGAAAAAATATGTTATAAGGCCATAAGATTTTAGCGCTTTCTGGAAAACGCGATGTAT
>CAZPXL010000051.1:8930-10512 GCA_964591005.1 uncultured Eubacteriales bacterium | reverse complement strand
GCCCAGCGATATGGTTTCATTTTTTCATCTGTCTACTTGACAGGGAGCAGTTCACGGTTCCCGTGTGCTAAGCTCGTCTCGCAATGCTTAATTGGCAGTTTGTTCGGATTTTTTGTTTTTGAGGCTGTAGAATAAGTTGACTTGAGTTTCTAGCAAGTCGGCCAGAACATCTTTGGGAGTCACCGGCCTGTTCTAAGACTTGGGAATGACGCTCAAGTGACCGCTTGGCTCGAGGATGGCAAACTCAACCTGACTGGGGTTAAAAAACCCTTTTTGCCTGAGCATGGATGTTATATCGTTCATGGCGTTCTCTAATAACTGGCTATTTTGGATCAATATGATCGGCTCTTCTTCTAACAATTGGAGCTAACCACTCTCTGGGCCGCTTAGATCGCTGCTGCGGGGGTACACAGCCAACAGCATACTGGTGAATACCAGAACGGAGCCAATTAATTCCGGTAGGGTTAAGCTTTCTCTCAGGACGATAAGCCAGCAGCAGGCAAAAAACCGGCTCAGCGGTACTGATTAAGGAAGCTCGTGAGGCGCCAATCTTTTGCAATCCTTTTAGGAAAAACAGAACTGCCAGCAGGGTATTTAAAACAGCCATAGCTAGAGTTACCAGGATTTGCTGCCCGGTTAAATGCTGGATAAAACCCAACTCGCTGTGATAAACCGGAATTAAAATTATCACCCCCACCAAAGATAGAGTAGCCGTAATTGACAGAGGTTCATAGTCCGCAAGAGTCTTCTGGCCGATCAGGCTGTAAAAAGTATAACAGAGACAAGCCAGCAGAACCCAAACAATCCCGCGACCGGACAAAGCCTGCTCCCCGCCCAGCAGGCCTGATATCAGCACTATGCCTCCCAGGGCCAGGGCCAGCCCCAAAAACAGCCGGGGTGCAAACTTCTCCTTAAAAACAAATAAAGATAATATAGCCACTATAACTGGATGGGTGAAGAAAACTACCGTAGCCATCCCGGCGGGTAAGGTTTTCAGGGCAAAAAAATAAAAAAGGCCGGAGCCAACCATTAGCATCCCCTGGACAATCACCAGCGGCGATAAGGATAATAATCTGCCATGCCTGATCAACTTGATAAATCCACTTAAAAGGATAACAGAGAAAAGGTAGCGAAGTAACAGTGTATTGCCAGGTCCTAAACCGACAGAGTAGGCAAATTTTACCAGGATGGGGAGAGTAGCGTACATTAACGCCGAAAATAAAATACAAGCCCCTCCCTGCAAATTATGGGGAATATTCTTAAACATATAAATCAGGGTGTCTCTGCCTGGATTCTTACGGCTTCATCAATCAGGTTTTTCAACAATTTCAAAAACTCCTCTTCGTTTTCCAATATTTTTCGATTAATGGTGACGGTTGCCATTCCATCTTCAAAGTTCAGGATCTCATAACCCCTGGCAGTTAATATCTGCCGAATACGCTCCTCAATGGCCTTGATGTCTGCCGGCGACTTTTTCTCATGGTAATAAATAGAGTGGACAACAAAATCACAATAGATATATTCATCCGAAAGCGGAAGCTGATCACCGAAATATTCGTATAGTCCTAAAAGCTCCTTTTCG
>CAZPXL010000051.1:0-8830 GCA_964591005.1 uncultured Eubacteriales bacterium | reverse complement strand
AAGAAGGATTGGGTCCTGGCATTATGAGGATTGTCAAATATTTGTGCCGGTGTTCCCTCTTCCATTATTATACCTTCATCCATGAAAAGAACCCGGTGCCCTACCTCACGGGCAAAGCCCATTTCATGAGTGACCACCATCATGGTCATGCCTTCATGGGCCAGATCTTTCATTACCTCAAGCACTTCGCCTACCATTTCGGGATCCAGTGCTGAGGTTGGTTCATCGAAAAGCATCACCTTGGGCTGCATGGCCAGGGCGCGTGCAATGGCCACCCGCTGTTTCTGTCCACCGGACAGTTGATTGGGATATACATTAGACTTGTCCATTAAACCTACCTTGCGCAGCAGTTCATTGGCAACCTGGTCAGCTTCTTCCCTGGAAAGCCCCTTGATCTTAACCGGAGCCAGCGTAATATTTTCCAGGGTGGTTTTATGGGGAAAAAGATTAAACAGTTGGAACACCATTCCCACCTGCTGTCTAATCTTATTGATATCCGTTTTGGGTGAGGTAATTTCTTCTCCGTCTATAAATATCTGCCCCTTATTGGCATGTTCCAGTTGATTGACACAGCGCAGCAGAGTACTTTTACCTGATCCGCTGGGACCGATCACGCATACCACTTCCCTGGGAGCGATACGACAGTTTATGCCTTTTAAAACCTCTAGTTTGCCGAAGCTTTTATGCAGATCAATGACCTGGATCATTCTGTCGCCATCCTCCTTTCTATGAAATCTCCCAATATGGCAAGCAGCTTGGTCATTATAAAATACATTATGGCCACTGTTCCCCATATCCAGGCGGCCTCGAAATAGGTGGAATATAACAATTTACCCCGCATAGTTAATTCCTCGGCAGATATTACCGCCACCAGCGAGGTATCCTTCAACACCGCGATAAACTCGTTAAGCAACGGAGGAATAACGATCTTGTAAGCTTGCGGCAATATTACATAAGTCATGGCCTGGCGGGTATTCATGCCCAGCGAGCGGGCGGCTTCCATCTGCCCCCTGTCCACCGCCTGTATGCCGGCCCGGACAATTTCCGCGGTATAAGCCCCGCAGTTCAGGGAACAGGCAATTACCGCCGCTACAAATGGGTCATCAGAGTGTATGATTAAAGGCAAAATCCCAAAATATAATAGCAAAATTTGCACAAAAAGTGGGGTCCCCCGGAAAAAATCAATATATGCAGTTGCTATAGAGAATAATACCCGGCTTTTTGATAACTTGAACAACCCGGCAATCAAGCCTAAAACCATGCCGAATAGTACCGACAATACTGTAATCTTTAAAGTCAGCACAGCCCCTTCGAGTAAGTAGGGAAAATTTTTACTAACTACCTGCAGCCCGTTTATAGCAAGCAAGGACTCTAGCGACATATACTGGCTCCCCTTCCTTAATCAAACAAGCTAAAAGCGCGAGGTATCAAGCTCGCGCTTTTATTGTTTGAATTCATAACTATTTTTCTTCGCCAAACCATTTTTTATAGATTTTGTCATATTCCCCGCTGGCTTTTACCTTGTCCAGGCCGGAGTTAATCTTGTTCAGCAGCTCAGTATTGCCTTTCTTGACGCCGATACCATATTGATCTTCTGCGGCAAAAACTTCGCCTACCATTTTAACTTTATCCTTACCCTTGGTCTGGATATAGTATGCGGTTATAGGCAAATCATTAATAACGGCATCCACGCCGCCCTTTTCCAGTTCCATAAAAGCTTCTCCGACTGAGTCAAAGACTTTTATGGTTGTTTTGGGATCTTCTTCTTTAATTTTGTTGGAAGCATCCAGTCCGGTGGTGCCGACTTCGGCGGCCAGCCTTTTCCCCTTCAAATCATCCAGAGTACTGATACCTTCCGTTTTCTGGCCAACAGCAATGATTAAACCTGCTGTAAAATAGGGTTTGCTAAAGTCAATCGCCTTGGCCCGGTCTTCTTTAATGGTCATCGATGATATGCAGCAGTCCACGGTCCCAGCCTGAACAGCCGGGATTAAAGCATCAAAGCCCAGGGATGTAATCTTTACATCAAATCCTTCCGCAACCCCGATAGCTCTGATTAAATCCATATCAAAGCCAACATATTCACCATTCTCAGTGAACTCCATGGGGGGATATGTAGTTTCCGAGGCTACATTCAACACCTGTTTGGCGCCGTCGGCAGGAGTCTTATTTTCCGCTGCCTTATTGCCGCATCCTATGGCCGAGATAGCCAGTCCCATAATCAACATGCCCACAACTAACAACTTGACAAAATTTTTCAACAATTCCACTCCCTTATCTTGTTTTTTCGACACGTTCCATAAAGTAATTATACCTTCCATTATAGAAAGGAACAATAACTTTCTCTGGGCAATGAATATTTATGTGATGGATTTCTATGTTTTCGCTCTATGGCGAGCCTCTTGAAATTTAATAATTTTCCTGTTACTGTTATGTAGTTGCAAAATTAATAATATGTTGAAAAATGGAGTTTTTTTTATGGCCAGGAAAATCAGCCGCACGTGGGCGGATCTGAGTATGGTATTCGTTGCCAGTATCTGGGGTGTTACTTTTGTAATCGTTAAGAATGCACTGGCAGACATCGGCCCTTTTCTTTTTGTAGGGCTAAGGTTTCTCCTGGCTTTTTTAGTTTTAGCCGCCCTGTCTTATAAAGATATTTTAAAAATCCGCCTCTCCACTCTGGCCACCGGCTCACTGTTGGGCTTTTTTTTATGTATCGGTTACTCATTTCAAACCCTGGGCTTGAAATATACTTCCTCATCCAACGCTGGTTTTATAACCGGAGTATCAGTAGTTTTAGTGCCGATCATATATGCGCTGATATATAAGAAAAAGCCCGGTTTAATCACCAGCCTGACGATAATTATGGCAGCCATAGGTTTATTTTTTATTTCCGTTCCACCCGGCTCTTTTACCCTCAGCTATGGAGACTTGCTGGTTTTAATCGGCGCTTTTGGGTTTGCGATGCACATTATTACTGTTGATATCTATTCTCATAAATATAGCGCTGTAGCTATTACCGCAGTGCAGATCTTTTTTGTGGGCCTGGTTTGCTCTATTGCCGGCCTGATTATGGAGCCTGTCCCTCCCTGTCTTTCCTACAACACCCTATTTGCCATTATCATTACCGCAGTCTTCGCTACGGCCATGGCTTTTTTACTGCAGAATTACATGCAAAAGTTTAGTACGCCCACCAGGTTTGCGGTTGTTTTGACCACTGAACCTGTATTTGCGGCACTGGCTGGTTATTGGTGGGCAGGAGAGCATTTAGGCCGCCTGGGCTTAATCGGCGCGGGCATGATTCTTGTGGCTATGCTTATTTCTACTATATTTAACAAGTCCTGACCGACGACGATAAAATCAACCTTCCTTTTCGTAATCAAAGAACGCTTTCCATACAGTATACTTCATTACCATAACCCCCACGACTTGCTTTCCGTTTCTCAAAAGTTACTTTAACCTTAAAATCTCTGCTTTTACTGTTTCTTTACCTAATTCTGTAATTTAATATTCTTTAAAAAAACTCTTGCTGCATATTGCTATATGGTGTAACATATATTATATAACTACTGTTATATAATATATGTTACTGGAGGGATGTATACTATGGGGCCTAAAAATAAATTTTCAAAGGAGCAAATAATTGATGCGGCCTTTGAAATAGCTAAAGCAGAGGGAATTGACAATATAACGATGCGGAAAATCGCGGAGAATATGGGCAGCTCTGTAGCCCCCATCTATGTCAATTTTAAGAACACTGATGAACTGACTGAAGCTGTAATAGAGAGGATTATAAGCATCAGTCAACAGCTTTATATCGAGGAAAGCACAGGAAACCCCTTTTATGATATGGGGAGGGCCAGCCTCAGGTTTGCCACGGAATACAGCGTGCTTTTCAGAGACCTGGTCATGAAAAATAACAGCTATATGAAAGAATACGATGAAAAAATGATACCCGTTTTAATTAAAGAGATGAAGAACGATCCCGAGTTGGAAGGTCTGTCAGAGGGCGAGTTAAAAACCATTTTACTAAAAATGGAGGTCTTCCAATTAGGGCTGTCGGTAATGGCTGCCAACGGCTTACTGCCGAAAGACTATGAAAAACAAGAATTGATGGCTTTATTATCAAGTACGGCTGATGATGTAATACTGGCAGCCAGGCTAAGTAAAAAGTAAAAAAAAAATTAAAAGTGAAATGGAGCAATTAAAATGTCTGAGAAAATTAAATATTTTACCTTCGTTAGTTTGTTGATAGCTTTTTTTTTAGCCTTGTCTGCAGCTGTTGCTTCTGCTAAAAACATTCAAGATACCAGCTTGGAAGCCTTTTTTGACAATACAATGAATTCCAAGCTGGAGAAATACCATATTCCCAATGCAACAGTATCGGTTGTAAAGGACGGTGAAATTGTATATAAGAAAGGTTTCGGTTTTGCGGATATTGAGAACAATATCCCGGTTGATGCCGATACCACCCTTTTTCGTATTGGTTCCACTTCAAAGCTAATTACCTGGACTGCAGTAATGCAGCTTGTTGAAGCGGGCAAGCTGGACCTAAACACAGATATTAATACCTATTTGGATTTTGGAATACCGCCACAGCTTGAAAAGACCCTCAAGAAAACTACCACGGGACCGATCACAATGACCCATTTGATGACGCACACTCCAGGCTTTGAAGACCGCCCCGACATGCTTTTCAGGCTTTCGGAAGATGAACTTTTACCTCTGGATGAATATATGAAGAACCACCTGCCTGCAAGGATTTTCCCGGCTGGTGAAGTTGCCGCCTATTCCAATTATGGTACTGCCCTGGCGGGTTATATTGTAGAAAGATTATCCGGCCTGCCCTTTTCAGAATATGTTGAAAAAAATATTTTCACGCCTTTAAATATGCATAAAAGCAGCTTCCGGCAGCCGCCGGTATTAGACTCGCCTGCTCATATTGCTAAACCCTACAGATTTATCAATGGATCATATACTGAAGGAAGTTTCGAATACATAATGCTCGAACCAGCCGGCAGTATGAGCAGCACCGCCTCAGATATGGCCAATTTCATGATAGCCCATTTATCCGGCGGCGCTTATAGCGGAGGGCGAATCCTCAAGGAAGAAACATTAAAAGAAATGCATAAGCAGCACTTTACCCATGACCCGGCGTTAGGAGGCATGACACTTGGATTCATGGGGGGGGTCTTTAATGACAAAGATGTGCTTTTTCATGGCGGCAGTACTATGCTCTATAACACAGGTTTTTACCTGGTGCCGGAAGTGAATACAGGAATTTTTATTTCCTGCAGCGGCGGCAATTATCTTATTCATTCCGAGATTTTTCAAGAGTTTATGGATTTTTATTATCCATTTAAAGCTCAAATAGAGGGAACACCTGGCGAAGGCAGCCTGGTAAGGGCTAAAAAGTTTACCGGTGAATACCAGATGAACCGGAGAAGCATTACCACTGATGAAAAAATTACCAGCATATTATGCGGGGGTATTATTAATGTTGATGTGGATGAAGATGGATATCTTCTGGTAACCAACGCCGGAGAAACAAATAAATTTATTGAAATTGAGCCTGGTGTGTATCAGAATCTTAGAGAAGGAAGAACCCAGGATGCCTTTGGCCCGTTTCATAAAATTATTTTTAAAACGGATCCCTTTGGCAGAATAATGCTGACCACCGATGGGCCTATGACATATTCAAAAGCTCCATTTTATGCAACTATGAGTTTTACAGCATCAGCTGTAATAATTATAATATTTGTCATAATAAGTTGGCTTATTTACTGGATAATCATAAAGATATCAGGTTTGTTCAGAAGGGGGGAAAATAATAGCTCCGGGTTGTCCGCCATTGCTCCTTGGGTTGGAATAGGTACGAGTATCACCATCCTGATTTTATTCTCCGGCCTTTTTTCTTCAGGCATTGATCCCGTATACCAATTACCAAAAGAAGCGTACATGCCTGTAGAAACAAGTTCATTACCTGATTTCATACCTACACTGATGTGGATTTTTAGTTGTTTACTGTTGCTTTTTACGGTGATTGCCTGGTGGAAGGGATTTTGGGGGCGGATTGCCCGTGCTCATTATAGTATATTTACCCTGGCAGTCCTGGGATTAATGTGGATTATTAATTATTGGAATTTAATTTAGGAGGGGATTAAAGGTCAAATGATAGTTTGCAAGCCTCCCATCGACTTTGTATTAGAAAAGGCGGTGAGATTTAGACAATTTGGTCAACTAAAAATATCTTCTCTTGACATAATATGATTAAATAACTATCTTTAGCTTATAACCCTTGCGAAAAGGTGGCGTTTTTCCCATGAAAGTAATCATAATCGGGGCGGGAAAAGTAGGCTTCAGCATGGCCCAGCTGCTGTCAACAGAAAATCATGATGTGACAATAATTGAACAGTCTCACCAGCGCCAGCAGGTACTGGAAGATATGCTCGATGTGCAAGTTATCAGAGGAAGCGGATCCTCTAAATCAGTACTGGAATCAGCCGGAGTGCAAAATGCCGACATACTGCTGGCAGTGACTCAGTTCGATGAACTGAACATGGTGGCCTGCATGCTTGCTAAAAGGTACGGCGCAAAAACTACTGTGGCAAGGGTGCGCAATCCCGAATACCTGGAAATCAATGAGTTCTCCCTAAACGAGTTGATGGGAATTGACCTCGTCATAAATCCTGAACGGGTTACTGCTCAAGAAATAGCCGAGATTGTCAAACATCCGGAAGCACTGAGCGTTGACTACTACGCTGAAGGCAAAGTCAAACTGCTGGAGTTAGAATTAACGTCAGAATCTCCTTTGCTGGGAAAAGAGCTCAAGGACCTGGATACTTCCGTTCCTTATAATATTGTATCCATTGTGCGCGACCACAATATCCTGGTGCCCAGCGGAAGCGATGTTATAAAGCCCGGGGACCACATACACCTGATGGCCCGGACCGCCGAAATGAAGTCTGTAGAGAAACTACTGCATTTTAAATCCCGCAAGATCGAACAAGTTACTATTCTTGGCGGTGGACGCACAGGGTACTACCTGGCCCAAATCCTGGAACAGAGCCGGCCCTCTTTAAATATTAAAATTATTGAGAAGGACATTAACGTCGCCAAGCAGTTATCAGAGAACCTGAAACACACCATGGTTATCCATGGGGACGGCAGCGATTACCAGCTGCTGGAGGAAGAAAACATTACCACCTCTGATATTTTTGTGGCTGTAACCAACGACGATAAGATCAACCTGCTCTGTGCCCTGATTGCCCGCAACCTTGGAGTAAGAAAAACTGTCTGCCAGATGAAGCGCACCGAAGCATTGCCGCTGGCGGAACAAATCGGCATTGACACCATATTAAGCCCCCGCCTGCTCACGGCCGGCGCTATTTTAAAATACATGCGGGTCGGCAATGTTATCTCTGTCACCATCTTTGGCGAAGAAAGGGCGGAAATGCTGGAATTGATAGCGCAGCCGGACGCAATCGCCGCAGGTAAAGAGCTCCAGCGCATCAAGTTCCCCCCTGGCTCAATGATAGGAGCTGTGCTCAGTGATAACCAGGTAATCATTCCAGACGGCAGCTACAAGATTAAACCGTATGATCACCTGATAGTTTTCTCCCTGTTAAAAAGTATCCACAAGATAGAGCGCCTCTTTAAGAACGGGGGCAGGCAAAATTGATCAGGGCTACAGTTATTCTCGGAAACCTCGGCCGGATTATCCTGATTGTCGGAACAGCCATGCTCAGCTGTTTAACCTGGTCAATAGCTTACAATGAAACTGTCACCATGCCAATTTTGCTGGCAGCCATGATCACGATATCGTGCGGCCTGTTCCTGAGCATTATTTACTACAAAAACGCCCCTATCAATTTCAAAGAAGCATTTGTCCTGGTCAGCCTGGGCTGGATAGTGGCCTCGGTTTTTGGCTCCCTGCCTTACCTGCTCTCGGGATACCTGGCGTCATTTGCCGATGCTTTTTTTGAAACTGTTTCCGGATTCACTACCACCGGCGCCAGCGTGGTAAGCGATGTTGAGGTCTGGCCGCGGGGTCTGTTATTCTGGCGCAGCCTGACCCAATGGCTGGGCGGTATCGGTATAATAGCACTGTTCGTTGCCGTCATGGCCAGCCTGGGCACACGCGCCAAGCAGTTATTTAAAGCTGAGGTGCCCGGGCCGGTATCTGAAAACATCAGCCCCCGGATTCGTGACACCGCGCGCAAGCTATGGGTAATCTACCTGACTCTAAGCGCAGGCTGCACTGTACTCCTATATGTCTTCGGGATGGACTTTTTTGACGCCCTATGCCACACCTTCACGACCCTGTCATCCGGCGGTTTCTCCACCAAAAACGCCAGCATCGCTTTCTATCACAGCCCTCCGATAGAGTGGACAATCATCGTTTTTATGTTTGCCGCCGGAACCAACTTTGCCCTCCATTTTTTTTCCTTCAAGGAACGCAGCCTCCTGGTATATTGGAGAAACTCGGAGTTCAAACTGTATACAGCCATAATCTTAACTGCCAGCCTATTAGTGTTCCTGAACCTGGACAGCGCCTGGCACAGCACAGTCTGGGGAGATAACCTCAGGGCAGCCTTTTTTCAAATAATGTCAATTGTCACCACTACCGGCTTTGCGACTGTGGATTACAACTTTTGGCCTCCCATGGCCACGGCATTGATCCTGCTTATGATGTTTACAGGCGGATGTTCGGGTTCGACAGGAGGCGGGATCAAGCCCGGCAGATATATGATTATAATAAAGCGGACTGTCAACGAATTAAAGAAGATGGTTCACCCCAGGGCCGTTTTGCCTTTGCGGTTTGGGGGGA
>CAZPXL010000050.1:2004-10811 GCA_964591005.1 uncultured Eubacteriales bacterium | reverse complement strand
GCGGAGATGCCGGGATTCTACGGCCCGGAGGAATATGACGTGGCCGGTTTCGCGGTAGGTGTGGTTGAGCGTGGCAGGATCGTTGACGGAAAGGACATAGTACCCGGCGATGCGCTGATCGGCCTGCCCTCGTCCGGGCTGCACAGCAACGGTTACTCGCTGGCCCGCAAGGTTTTGCTTGAGGTCGCAGGATTCAAGGCAGATTCGTACATAGACAAGCTCGGCCGTACGGTGGGCGAAGAAATGCTCGAACCCACCAGGATTTACGTTAAAACTGTCCTGCCCCTGCTGCACAGGTTTAATATCAAGGGGATGGCCCATATTACCGGAGGCGGTTTGACCGAGAATGTGGCCAGGGTGCTGCCCGGTAGTACCGGCGCGGCAATAAAGCTGGGGACGTGGAAGGTGCCCCCCGTGTTTGATTTGATCAAAGAACAGGGCGGGGTAGAAGAGCAGGAAATGCTGCGCACTTTTAATATGGGCATCGGCCTGGTGGCAATTGTTGAAGCCGGGCAGGCGGAAACGGTCATGGCTGAATTGTCATCAAGAGGTGAAAGCAGCTTCCTGATCGGCGAAGTAATCAAGGGCGGAAAAGAAGTCAGCTTCATTTAAGGGATTACTCCACGGAATTAAAATGGGGAGGAGATAAAATGGGCAAATTACGTCTGGGCGTACTGGCTTCCGGCCGGGGTTCAAACCTCCAGTCGATCATGGACGCTGCCGCCGCAGGCAAGATCAAAGCGGAAGTTGCCGTAGTATTCAGCGACAACAAGGACGCTTTCGCCCTGGAAAGAGCGCGAAAGGCTGGAATTCCGGCGCTGCACCTGAACCCGCGTGATTTTAATTCAAAAGAACAATACGAAAAGGCGGTACTTAAACTGCTTAATGAGCACGGGGTGCAGCTTGTATGCCTGGCCGGCTACATGAGGATAGTCGGCAGGGTAATTCTTGACGCTTTCCCCAACAGGGTAATCAATATCCACCCTGCTCTTCTCCCGGCTTTTCCGGGGCTGCACGGCCAGCAGCAGGCCTGGGACTACGGGGTGAAATTCAGCGGCTGCACAGTGCATTTTGTTGATGAAGGGATGGATACGGGGCCAATTATTCTGCAGTCCGTGGTGCCGGTTTACGATGACGACACGGCGGACACCCTGGCTGACCGCATCCTGGAACAGGAACACAAAATTTACCCTGAAGCAGTCGGGTTGATAGCGGAGGGGCGGCTGAAACTGAACGGCAGAAAAGTAGCAAGAGTTGAGTAGAAGGAACTCACTCCCCTGTAGGTGCGGCTTCAGCCGACATCTTTGGTCGGCTAAAGCCGACCCTGCAATGCCGGGGGAATGACCCGAACAGATAATGTTCCCCCAAAAAAAATATGGAGGTAGATAGACTTATGAACGTTAAGCGTGCCATGATCAGTGTTTCAGACAAGACCGGCGTTGTGGAATTTGCCCGGGGCCTGGCGGAACTGGGAGTGGAAATAGTGTCCACCGGCGGTACGGCCAAGACCCTGCGGGCGGCCGGTGTGCCTGTCACTTACATATCTGATGTTACCGGTTTTCCGGAAATATTAGGCGGGCGGGTCAAAACCCTGCACCCCAATGTACACGGCGGCATCCTTGCCCTCCGGAACCGGGAGCACCTGGACCAGCTTAAAGAACATAATATCACGCCGATTGACCTGGTGGCGGTCAACCTTTATCCTTTTCGTGAGACGATTGCCAAACCGGACGTGACACTGGCGGACGCCATAGAGAATATAGATATTGGCGGCCCGACCATGGTGCGTTCGGCGGCCAAAAACTACGAGAATGTGCTGATTGTCGTTAACCCGGGCCGCTACATGGAGGTCCTGGAAGCTATACGAGACGGCAGCGCGGACATTGATCTGAGGATGGACCTGGCCCGGGAAGCTTTCTCGCATACCGCCTCTTATGACGCCGTGATTACAGCTTACCTTACAGACACTAACAAAAAAGAGCTGTTCCCTCCCACCATGGAGATATCGGTTAAAAGGGCCCAGGTCCTCCGCTACGGGGAAAACCCACACCAGCAGGCGGCTTTTTACCGGGATCCGTCAATAACCGGGCCCTGCGCCGGCAACGCTACGCAGCTTTCAGGCAAGGAGCTCTCATATAACAACATTCTTGATCTGAACTCTGCTTTTGAACTGGTGCGTGAGTTCAGCGAACCGGCGGCGGTAATAATCAAGCATAATAATCCCTGCGGGTGCGCCTGTGCGAGCGGTCCTGCCGCTGCTTACAGGAAAGCCCTGGAGGCGGACCCGGTATCGGCTTACGGCGGCATAGCGGCGTACAACTGTGACGTTGACGCCGAAACGGCGGCGGAAATGGCCAAGATTTTTCTGGAGGCCATTATAGCGCCGGGTTATGAAGAGGATGCTTTGAAAATATTGAAAGCAAAGGCTAACTTAAGGCTGCTGGTGACCGGGGAACTGACCGGCCAGACCAACGACCGCCTGGAAGTAAGGAAGGTAAACGGCGGCCTGCTGGTGCAGGAGGCGGACCGGGAGGTCCTGCGCCTGCCCGAATTAAAGGTGGTAACAAAGCGGCAGCCGACAAAAGAAGAAATGGACGAGCTCCTTTTTGCCATGACCGTTGTGAAACATGTTAAGTCAAACGCCATCGTGATTACCAGGGACCGGAGCCTGGTTGGCGTGGGCGCCGGCCAGATGAACCGGGTGGGTTCCGCCCGCATCGCCACCGAGCAGGCAGGCGAGAAGGCCCGCGGCGCGGTGCTGGGCTCGGATGCCTTTTTCCCGTTCAACGACACCGTGCTCGAGGCGGCCAGGGCAGGTGTAACAGCCATTATCCAGCCGGGCGGCTCTATCAGGGACGAGGAGTCCATCAAGGCCGCGGATGAAAACGGGATCGCCATGGTATTTACCGGCATGAGGCACTTTAAACACTAAATGTAAGGCGTCTGTAGGTGCGGCTTAAGCCGCACACCCTTGCGTATACAATTTCGCGCATTTCTGCAGACTTGTGTCTTAATAAAACATACAATGACAGCGGAATGGGGACACCCGTGTTACGATACTGATAGTCTCAGTTGGTACAATGACATAGGAATGGGGACACATCTCTATTTCAGGCATTCCTCTGAGGCCGAGATATGTCCCCGATGGGATGGCTGAGGAATATTCCCGATTCATATACCATCACCTGGTGCGGCTTAAGCCGCACATTAAAAATTAGCATATAACAGTGAGGTGAACCCTATGAAAGTTCTCGTGGTGGGCGGCGGCGGGCGCGAGCACGCCCTGGTCTGGAAGCTGAAACAAAGCCCCCGCGTCAAAGAAGTATTCTGTGCCCCGGGCAACGCGGGCATCGCCAGTCTAGCCACCTGCGTAAAAATCAGTGCGGAAGATATCCCCGGGCTGCTGGCCTTCGCTAAAGGCAGGGGCATTGATCTTACACTGGTCGGCCCGGAGGCGCCGCTGTGCGCGGGAATAGTTGACCGGTTCCAGGAAGCCGGCCTGAAGATTTTCGGCCCTTCGCAGGCAGCGGCGGAGATCGAAGGCAGCAAGGTCGTCGCGAAGGATATTATGGCCAAGTACGGCATCCCCACGGCAAAGTACGCGGTTTTTACCAGGCCTGAGGAAGCCGTCACATACATAAATCAGATCGGCGCTCCCTGTGTGGTCAAGGCGGATGGTCTGGCCGCGGGCAAGGGAGTGATCGTGGCCATGGATAAGGAGACTGCTCTGGACGCAGTGCGCTCGGTCATGGTTGACAGGGATTTCGGAGAGGCCGGCACGCGTATGGTGGTTGAGGAATGTCTGGTAGGCGAGGAGGTCAGCATACTGGCCTTCACGGATGGCGTCAACGTGGTTCCGATGGTTTCGTCACAGGACCACAAGCGTGTATTTGACAACGACCAGGGTCCCAATACCGGCGGCATGGGGGCTTATGCCCCGGCGCCGGTCTATACTCCGGCGGTGCACAGGCAGGTTATGGACGAGATAATTGTACCGATGATCCGCGCCCTGGATGCCGAGAGTCGCACCTACCGCGGGGTTATATACGCCGGCTTGATGATCACCGGCCAGGGGCCCAAAGTGCTGGAGTTCAACGCCCGTTTCGGCGATCCCGAGACGCAGCCGGTGCTTTCTCTCCTGGAAACCGACCTCGTCGAGATAATCGACGCCATTCTTGAAAATCGTCTGAATTCTATCGACATAAAGTGGAAAAAACAATCCTCGGTTTGCGTGGTCCTTGCTTCCGGCGGATACCCGGGACCGTATGAAAAGGGTAAAATTATCAAAGGGCTTGACGCGGTGCCTCGTGATGTTATGGTCTTCCATGCGGGCACAGCTGAAAAAGATGGCCAGGTAGTCACAGCCGGCGGCAGGGTCCTGGGCGTGACAGCGGCGGGGACGGACATCCTTGCCGCGATTAAGTCCGCTTACAGCGCTGTTGAAAAGATCAGTTTCGAAGGGATGCAGTACCGGAAGGACATAGGCTACCGGGCGGTGGAAAGGCTGCAATAAATTAAATAAAATAGAACGGGGACACATCTCTATTTGGGGCCAGTTTCTGGGGCTGAGGAATGTCCCCATTTTTTTCTTGTTTTCTATGCTTTAGCATGTTAAAATGTTAATGTAGTAGTATGATAAAGGCCGGAGGGGTTGCCATGTATTCTGGAAAGCTCAAGGATGATCTTCTGGATCGGCTTTTTGAAGCCATACTGCTGTTACAGGACCTGGACGAGTGTTACCGTTTCTTTGAAGATATCTGCACCGTGGCCGAGTTGAAATCCCTGGCCCAGCGCCTGGAGGTGGCCAAAATGCTCCAGGACAACCGGACTTACGGTGAAATATCAAGCCGGACCGGGGCCAGCACGGCCACCATCAGCCGGGTAAAGAGAGCGCTGAACTACGGTGCGGATGGTTATAAGCTGGTTTTTGAAAGAATGCCTGAATAGAAAAATGTAGAAAAAGAAAGGACAAAGGGGGCTGTCCATAGAATGAATACAGCATTTAATTTACCTGCGCTGGTGCGGGAAGACATGAAGGACATGGTCCCGTATGACGCGCCTTGCTATCCCGGTGTAATCAAGCTTGACGCCAATGAGAACCCATATGGTTTCCCTCCGGAAGTACTGGCCCAGATTTTCAGGGAAGTCAGCCCGCAGGATTTCTCCCGTTATCCGGATGCGGCGGCGGTTAAACTGCGTCATAGCTTAAGTGATTATATATCAGTGCGGCCGGAAAACATAATGGTGGGGAACGGCTCAGACGAGCTGATCCTGAACCTGATGCTGGCCTTTGCCACGGGGGCGAAGTATGCCGTGGCTGTGCCGACCTTTTCCATGTACGGGGTACATGGCCGGATAGCATCGAGCGATATGATAGAGGTGCCCCGTTTAGATGATTTCAGTATAGATATCAGCGGATTGATAAGCGCCGCCTTAAAACCGGATGTAAAAATTATCGTAATTACCTCGCCGAACAGTCCTACGGGTAACGCAGCTGATCCCGGGGAAATTGAAAAGATCCTCAAAAAAGCGAACGCAATTGTTGTGGTGGACGAGGCTTACAGCGAGTTTGGCGGTGAATCCTGTGTCCCGTTATTGGAAAGCTATGAAAACCTGGTAATCCTGCGTACCTTTTCCAAGGCTTTCGGTATGGCCGGTCTCAGAGTGGGTTACCTTCTTGCAAACAGCAGTGTGATAAACGAGTTGCTTAAAGTCAAGCAGCCGTATAACCTGAATGTTTTTTCCCAGTGCGCGGCCGGTTTAGTGATGCGGAACCTGTCTCCTTTCAAGGAGAGAATAAAAAAGATACTGCAGGAAAGAGAAAAGCTTTATAGAGAGCTGGCTGGAATTCCTGGCGTTACAGCATACCCGACCCAGGCAAACTTTATCATGTTTCAGACGGTGCTGCCGGCGGATAAAATATATAATAAGCTGCTTGAACAGGGTGTGCTGATCAGGAAAGTGGCGGGACCCCTCCTACCCCGCTGCCTGAGGGTCTCTGTGGGAACCGCGGAGGAGAATAGGATCTTTATAGACAGACTCAGGGTGATCATTAAAGGCAATTAGTTTTGTTAACAGCAGGTTAAAAGCAGATTAAATTGTGGCGCCATAAGCCCTTTTTAATAAAAATTTATTGCAGAGGTGAGAAACATGTCTGAATCACGCGCGACTTATGTCACCAGAAAGACGGCGGAAACAGAAATTAACTGCTCATTAAACCTCGACGGGGACGGGGTTTACTGGGTAACCACCGGAGCTCCATTTTTCGACCACATGCTCCAGTTGTTTGCCAAGCACGGATCCTTTGACATGGAGTTAACAGGACGCGGGGACCTGGCTGTTGACGGCCACCACACGACGGAGGACGCCGGTTTATGCCTTGGGCAGGCCATAAAAAAAGCACTTGGCGACAAAACAGGCATAAACAGGTACGGGCACGCGATTATTCCGATGGACGACGCCCTTGTGCTGGCCGCGATTGATTTAAGCGGCAGAGGCCACCTGGTTTTTGACGCGCCTATGCCGTCGACAAGAGTCGGTGACTTTGACACGGAATTGGTCGAGGAATTTATGAGGGCACTGGCGATTAACGGGGAATTCAACCTGCATATCCGCCTATTGTACGGGAAAAATACCCACCATATTATAGAGGCTATATATAAAGCGCTGGCCCGTTCGCTGAAAATGGCTGTTGCCAGAGGGGGCTGCGAAGGCATCCCTTCCACCAAGGGAACCCTGGAAGGGTAAAAAAATTTAAATATATAGCCGGGCGGGGGAAAGAATGATTGCGATAATTGACTATGGAATGGGCAATCTCAGGAGCGTCTACAAAGGCTTTCTGAAAGTGGGCGTTCAGGCGGCGGTAGTAGAGGACCCTGCCCTGGTGGACGGTGCTGACGGTGTTGTGCTGCCGGGTGTGGGGGCTTTCGGCGACGCCATGGTAAACCTGAGGGCCGCCGGTATGGTGGGAGCAGTCCACCGGGCGGTTGAAGCGGGAAAACCGTTGCTGGGAATCTGCCTGGGCCAGCAGCTTCTGTTTGAAGCAAGTGATGAATGGGGTTATAACAAGGGTCTGGGTATCTTTCCGGGGCGGGTGCGCCGCCTGCCGGAAGGGCTGAAGGTGCCTCACATGGGCTGGAACCAGATCGAGATACAAAAACCTGATCC
Organism: uncultured Eubacteriales bacterium; assembly: GCA_964591005.1. Taxonomy (GTDB): domain Bacteria; phylum Bacillota; class Desulfotomaculia; order Desulfotomaculales; family Pelotomaculaceae; genus Syntrophopropionicum. The sequence goes on along the minus strand of CAZPXL010000050.1, from coordinate 3,644 downwards.
CCTCCTGGAGGGAATCCCTGATCGATCTTCTTTTTATTTTGTTCATTCATACGCGATAGACCCGTCAGATAAAGAGATTATCCTGACACTGACAGAGTACGGGGCGCGCTTTGCGTCCATAGTAGGCAAGGGGAAAGTTTACGGAATCCAGTTTCACCCGGAAAAAAGCAGCGCCCTGGGCCTAAAGATTTTAGAGAATTTCGGGAGGGTGGTTGATTTATGTTAATTATCCCGGCCGTTGACCTGCGGGAAGGGAAATGCGTTCGCCTGGTGGAAGGGCGGCTTGACCAGGAGACCATTTATTCTGACGACCCGGTGGCGATGGCAGCCCTCTGGCAGACAAAGGGAGCCCGGATGCTTCATGTGGTCGACCTGGACGGCGCCTTTTCCGGCTCGCCAAAAAACCTCGACGTCATAAAAGAAATCCTGTCTGTGGTAACCATACCGGTGCAGATTGGCGGCGGCATAAGGAATATGCAGTCCGTGGAGCTCCTCCTGGAACTGGGCGCCGCGCGTGTAATCCTGGGTACCTCGGCGATTTTAAAACCTGAACTGGTTTCGGAAGCCTGCTCCAGGTACGGTGACGCCGTCCTGGTAGGCATAGACGGGCGCAACGGGCGGGTTGCCATTGAAGGCTGGGGTGTCACAGTAGAAAAAGGGACCATAGAGCTGGCCGGCGAAATGAAAACCCTCGGCATAAGCAGGGTTGTTTTTACAGATATCAGGAGGGACGGCACCTTGCAGGGGCCGAATTTCGAGGCTATCAGCGGACTTGCCCAGGCTACCGGTTTGAAAATAATAGCTTCAGGCGGTGTTTCAACTCCTGACGACCTTAGGAAGTTGAAGAAACTCGAACCTTACGGGGTTGACTCCGTGATCATGGGCAAGGCTCTTTACGCCGGGACGGTAACCATCAGCGAGGCCCTGGCGATAGCGGCCGGGGAAGCGGAGGTTGGCTGATGCTCCAGAAAAGGATTATCCCCTGCCTCGATGTTACCGGCGGGAGGGTGGTTAAAGGCACAAACTTTGTTGATCTCAGGGACGCGGGTGACCCTGTTGAGCTGGCGTCTTTTTATGACCGGGAGGGTGCGGACGAGCTGGTTTTCCTGGATATAACGGCATCCTCCGACAGGCGCCGGACGACCCTGGATATGGTCTACCGCACTGCGGGAGAGGTATTTATACCCTATACCGTCGGGGGCGGGATCCGCAACCTGGAGGATATCCGCGCGACCCTTTCCGCCGGAGCGGACAAAGTTTCAATAAACACGGCCGCCGTGAATAATCCCGAACTTTTGGCTGAGGCGGCGGGCAGGTTCGGCAGCCAGTGCATAGTGGTGGCAATTGATGCCCGCCAGCGAGGTCCCAGCAGCTGGGAAGTATATATCCACGGCGGCCGCACGCCTACCGGCATTGACGCCGTGGGGTGGGCCAGGCGGGTCGAGTCCCTGGGCGCCGGTGAAATCCTGCTTACCAGCATGGACCGGGACGGCACCAAGGACGGGTATGACATATCACTGACCAGGACTATCGCCAGGGGGGTAAATATACCTGTTATCGCCTCCGGGGGTGTGGGTAACCTGGAACATATCGCTGAAGGGTTGACAGCGGGAGAAGCGGACGCAGCCCTGGCCGCGTCG
>CAZPXL010000050.1:378-1904 GCA_964591005.1 uncultured Eubacteriales bacterium | reverse complement strand
CATGTGGCGGAACTGGTTGTTTAGGTTGTTACACTGACAGAGGAATGGGGACACACCTCTGTTTCAGGTATTCCTCTTATGCTGAGGTATGTCCCCGATGGGATGGCTTGGATGCGAACAGGAAAATATGTGTAAGTGAAACTTTTTGAAGGGAAAGACAGAGAAATGTTTGATTTGAGCAAGTTGAAATATAATGGAGATGGCCTTATTCCCGCCATCGTCCAGGATGACGCCGGCGGCGCGGTTTTAATGATGGCTTATATGAATAAGGAATCGCTGGAAAAGACCCTGGCCACCGGGGAAACCTGGTTCTGGAGCAGGAGCAGGAAAACCTTCTGGCATAAAGGTGAAACCTCCGGTAATGTTCAGAAAGTGAAAGAAGTTTTATACGACTGCGACCGGGACACCTTGCTGGTTAAGGTTGAACAAAACGGGGCGGCGTGCCACGAGGGTTTTTATTCTTGTTTTCACTACCGCCTTGAAAAGGACGGGAATGTCACCGTGGTAGGGGAGAGACAATTCGACCCCGACCAGGTTTACGGCAAAAAATCCTGATATGACAGAAATAGATCTAGCGGCTAACCAGGGGATTTAAGGCGCAGGTGATCAAAACCATGGACACGATACAGAAGCTATACGGCATTATTCTCAACAGGCGTGAGGAAAGTGAGTCCGGTTCTTATACAGCATACCTCTTTCAGCAGGGCGAAGATAAAATACTAAAGAAGGTTGGGGAAGAAGCAGCTGAGGTCATTATCGCGTCCAAAAACGGCTGCAGGACGGCCTTAACCGGCGAGGTGGCGGACCTGGTTTACCACCTGCTTGTACTGCTGGCCTGGCACGGCATTACGCCGTCCGATGTCCTGGCTGAACTGGCTGCCCGCAGAAAGAAAAGCCCCGGCGATAACGCATAGTGCTGAGAGGATTGGTAAGATGGGAATTATTGAAATACGTAAAGAATATGAAGAGATACATGTGCTTTTGCAGGCAATAGCCATGGGCAAAGATTGGAATGTAGTTATTACAGGGGGGGAAATTCCCCACCTGGGGGCCATAGCTCTCGGTATTCCGCGCCCGAGCCTGCAAAATCCGGAACACACCAGTGCTACTGTATCCGTATTGACCCTGACCGGGCACAAGGAAGATGAAATTGCCCGGCCGGCAGCCCACTTTCTGGCCAGCAGGCTGAATGCGCCGGTTGTCGTTTCCTGCGGGATCCACAACGATGATATCAAGCCTGAGGATATCCGGCGGGTCGCTGAGATGGTGCAGGAAGCTTTAAATGACCTGGTCGAAGCCGCCTGCAGTTAAGGCGAGCTGTAAAACAAGCTAAAAAAGAAGGCAGGACAATGAAGCTTAATGCTCTAAAGTCCTGCCTTTTAAATTGCATTGCACGGTTGACGCTATGACGTTTTAAAGATGGACTTTATCAGACAGCCAGGCCGTCGGTCAGAGTCAGATGCTGGCCTGTTTCAGACCATCTTTTTACCAGGGAATTTTCAATTCCTAATTGATCAAATATTCGC
>CAZPXL010000050.1:0-368 GCA_964591005.1 uncultured Eubacteriales bacterium | reverse complement strand
TTTATTGTAAAAGGATGGAACCGGGGGCATAATGATTACTCCGAGATTGGACAATCTCAGCATGTTTTCCAGGTGGATGGGGCTGAATGGCGTTTCGCGCACTACCAGGACTAACTTGCGCCTTTCTTTAATTGTTACATCGGCGGCACGGTTAATTAAATTATCGGCATACCCGTTGGCTATCGCCGAAAGTGTTTTCATGCTGCAGGGAGCTATTACCATGCCCTGGTGCTGAAAAGAACCGCTTGCCGGAGGAGCTCCTATATCACAAATAGGAAATTGACAGCCGGCCAGCTTATTAATGTCATCCAGCGAATAATCTGTTTCCAGTTCAATTGTTCTTTTGGCCGCGTTACTTAAGATTAATT
>CAZPXL010000049.1:5465-10862 GCA_964591005.1 uncultured Eubacteriales bacterium | reverse complement strand
ACAGCTATGATTATAGCCCAGGTTATCATTGCGGCGCCTATTATAACAGGTTTCACTATTGCCGCCATCCAATCGCTGAATCCTAAAATAAGGCTTCAGATCCTGGCCCTGGGCGCATCGAAGCTGCAACTGCTGTGGCTGCTTTTGAGGGAGTCCAGGTTGGGGCTGCTGGCGGCTGTAATCGCCGGTTTTGGCGGGGCCGTGTCAGAAGTCGGGGCTTCGATGATGGTGGGCGGTAATCTGAAAGGTTACACCATGGTCCTTACAACGACCACGGTTTTGGAAGTTAACAAGGGTAACTGGCAAATAGCCACAGCGTTCAGCATCATTCTGCTGCTGCTGGCTTTTGGGGTTACCGTGGCCTTAACTCTTGCTCAGCAGCGGGGCCGTTGATGTTAATAAGCGACCCCGGCAGTGTGTTCCAGTGCTGATGCGGGATTTGTATCATTTAATAACTAATTGATAATTTAGAAGGGTGATATTATGCGTGATACTTACAGGAGAGAAATAAACTACCTGCGTGTTTCGGTGACGGACAGGTGCAATCTGCGATGCATATACTGCATGCCGCCGGAAGGGGTGGAATTCTTACCCCATGATGAAATCCTGCGCGCGGAAGAAATTGAGGCTGTAATCAGGGCTGCGGCCCTGGTGGGGATCAAAAAAATACGCCTTACCGGAGGAGAGCCCCTGGTCCGCAAGGGGCTCGAGGACCTGGTCCGGCAAATTTCGAATATTCCGGGTATTGATGACATAACACTAACTACGAACGGCCTTCTTCTGCCGTCCCACGCGGCGTCGTTAAAAGAAGCCGGGTTAAAAAGAGTAAATGTCAGCCTGGATACTTTAAAAAATGAACGTTACCGGGAAATTACCAGGGTCGGTGAGCTGGCGTCAGCCTGGAAAGGCATACAGGCGGCCCTTGACGCCGGGCTTCACCCGGTTAAGATAAACACCGTGGTAATCCGTGATATTAACGATGACGAGGTGGATGCCATGGCCAGCCTTTCCCTGAAAAGGCCCCTGCACATACGCTTCATCGAAATGATGCCTATTGGTGACGGCAACTCGTGGACCGAGGGACGTTTTGTGCCGGCCAGAGAAATAATGGAGAAGATAAACCGCAAGATCGGCAAACTGCATCCAGTCAAGTCGATCGAGGGAGACGGGCCGGCCAGGTACTACCGTTTTGAAGGCGCTGAGGGAACCGTTGGCTTTATTACAGCCATGAGCGATCATTTCTGTGAAACCTGTAACCGTCTGCGCCTGACCTCCAGCGGGGGCCTGCGGCCATGCCTTTATGACAGCAGGGAAGTTGACTTGAAAACACCGCTTCGCAGAGGGGCAGGGATCAAGGAAATAGCAGATTTGATAATGGAGGCAATTGCTTTGAAACCTGACCGGCACCATATGCATGACGGCTGGACGGACAAAAAAAGGGTAATGTCCCAAATAGGAGGATAATTCTAAACGGGCATAATAATAGAAGTAGTGGTGGCTTGAATGAGAAAACCAGTTCCTGCAATCGGCCTGGCGGGTTATTCCGGCTCAGGCAAAACAACCTTTCTGGAGAAATTGATCATTGAGCTGAAAAGCCGTGGATACAGGATAGGTGTTATTAAGCATACCCACCATGACGTGGAGTTTGATCAACCGGGCAAGGATGCCTGGCGGCACGCGCGGGCCGGCGCGGATTTTGTGGCCCTGGCGGCGCCGGGCGGCTTTTCTGTGTTTAAGAAAACTGACGGTGATCCCGGTCCTGAGATTATAATTTCAATGGCCGGAGACATGGATTTGATTATTGTTGAGGGATACAAGAAAGAAAAGTGGCCAAAAATAGAAGTATTTTACCAAAGCGGAAAAGCCGGGCGGCTTGATATTCCAGAAGAAGATCTTTTGGCTGTGGTAAGCGATGCCCCACCGTTAAAGGCGGTTCCGCATTTTGCACTTAATGACGCGGCGGGAGTGGCGGAACATATTGAGCAAGTGATTTTAAAAAAAGCTTGAACCGTATGTACTCTGATTTGAGGTTGTTACAGTTGCCGGAGAGCGATTTTTTAACTGAGGACCAGTCGGTGCGTTATTACCGCAATATTCAATTAGAAGGTGTCGGCCGGGGGGGCCAGGAAAAGCTGCTCCGCGCCGGTGTATTGGTGGTCGGCGCCGGCGGGCTGGGATCCCCCGCCGCATTTTACCTTGCCGCGGCCGGTGTGGGAAGGATCGGCCTGGTTGACAATGATATCGTTTCCCTCTCAAATTTACAGCGCCAAATCCTCCACACTACCCCGGATATCGGCCGTTTAAAAGTGACATCCGCCGCTGAAAAGCTGAAAGCTCTTAACCCTGAAATAAAAATAGAAACATATCCGGAGAAATTCACTGAAACTATTGCACAAAAACTTATTGAAAAATATGATTTTGTTATTGACTGCACTGATAATTTCAAATCGCGTTATATAATCAATGAGAACTGTGTCAAGCTGAATATACCTTTTGTCTACGGGGGGGTGCTGGCCTGGTCCGGACAAACTTTTACTGTTATACCAGGCCGGGGGCCGTGTTTTAACTGCGTTTTTCCCACTCCGCCGGCGCCGGGTTCCCCCTCGGCCTCTGACCTTGGCATTATGAGCACGGTGCCTGGCGTAATCGGGGTCATTCAGGCGGCGGAAGCTGTGCGCTTTATGCTTGGCATAGGGGACCTGCTGGTGGGAAGAATGCTGGTTTACAGCGCGCTTCAGGCAAAGTTTTATGAGGTGCCGGTGGCAAGGGATACAGCCTGCCGGGTGTGCGGCAGTATATAAATATCTTGTGCGGGAACGGCATTGTCAGTAAAATGGGGACTCACCATTTGAACAGGGGACTCAACAGATGAATGGGGACACACCTCTATTTGGAGCCTGGTTTAAGGGCCGGGGAATGTCCCCGATTAAGGACTGAGGAGCGTCCCGATTAAAGGTCTGAATAATTTCCCCGATTGAGAGGAGTATTGTAAATGTCAGAAATTAATCAAGAATTATTGGACGCCGTCAGGCAGGCGGCAAAGGAAGGGCGGATCACCTGCCCGGAGGCCAGGAAAGTGGCGAGAGATTTAAAGATTGCGCCGCAGGTCGTGAGACAGGCTGCTGATGAGCTGAAAATTAAGATCACGTCCTGCGAATTGGGATGTTTCTAAGAAATGGGGATACACTTTGTCTAAGGTGCGGACATACCTTTAATTTTAGGTTTTAGTCCGCGGAATTTTTCAAATTAAACCAGCTCCAGGGCAGGGGTATATCTCCAGCAAAAGAGAAGGTGTTGTAAATGTCAGAAATCAAGCAGGAGGTTTTGGATGCTGTCAGACAGGCGGCAAAGGACGGACGGATCACCTGCCCGGAGGCCAGGAAACTAGCGGTGGAATTAAAGGTTCCGCCGGTGGTTATCGGGAAAGCTGCTTATCTGCTAAAAATTAAAATCAAGTCCTGTGAACTGGGATGTTTCTAAACCACTGGATTTACTGCTAATTTTAAAAAGTTGAATTTATTGTGTTTTGGAGTGTGCTTATGACCGAACTTTTTAAAGTACTGACGCTGACAGAGGCAAGGGCTGCAATTATGCGTCACATGCCGGTTATAAGGGATGGCGTAAAGGTCCCAATCCTGGAAAGCCTTGGCCGGCGCCTGGCCGCGGAAGTGAGAGCGGTCGACGATGTGCCTGCTTTTAACAGGTCAACCGTGGACGGATATGCGGTAAAGGCAAAAGATACATATGGCGCTTCAGAAGGAATACCTTCATATCTTGATGTAAGCGGCGAGGTGCTTATCGGCCAGGTGCCCTCCGGCCAGGTCAATGGGGGCCGGACCTGGTACATTGCCACTGGCGGTATGCTCCCCGCGGGTGCTGACGCCGTTGTGATGATCGAATACACTGAAGAACTGGACAGCCGCACGATCGGAATCTACAGGCCGGTGGCTCCGGGCGAAAATGTTATCCGCATTGGAGAGGACATCGCCGCCGGCGATATCGCGCTCCCGGCAGGCCACAGGATCAGGCCGCAGGATCTGGGGTTGCTCTCTTCTATTGGCGTCACCGAAGTAGAGGTAACCAGAACAACTAAAGTAGGAATTATCTCTACCGGCGATGAATTGATCAGCCCGCTGGAGAGACCTTCACCCGGTGAAATCAGGGACATCAACTCCTATGTCCTGTACGGAGCCGTGTCAGCTTCAGGCGGACAGCCCCGCCTGTACGGCATTGTACCGGATAATTACGATAAGCTAAGAGAAACCCTGGCGCAAGCCTTGGAAGAAAACGACATGGTCCTCATCTCGGGAGGAAGCTCGGTCGGCGTCCGTGATGTTACTTTCAAGGTAATAGAATCAGCCGGGAAGCCCGGTGTGATTTTCCACGGTATTTCCGTTAAGCCGGGCAAACCCACGGCGGGAGCATTTATAGGGTGCAAACCGTTATTCGGGCTGCCAGGCCATCCGGCGTCAGCCCTGGTTATTTTTGATGTCCTGGTCGCGCCGCTTCTGCGTGACGGCGCTTACCCGGCAACTGATGAGGAGTCCGTTCTGGAGTTTCCGGTTAAAGCGGTTATTACCCGCAACCTTCATTCCGCGGCTGGCCGCAAGGACTATTTCCGGGTTAAAATCAGCAGTAAAGATGGTCAGCTTTTTGCCGAACCGGTATTAGGCAAGTCAGGGCTGATCAATACAATGATTAAGGCGGACGGCCTGGCCCGCATTCCTTCCGGCAAAGAAGGCGTTGAGGCCGGCGAGACAGTGGACGTGAAGCTGTTTTAACGGCATTTCACAGGATTGACAAGATTATCTAGATTAACAAGATTATAAAAATAAATCAGACAGGTCTAAACAAGGCAGATTTAAGAGACGTAATTGACTAAAAAGGAATAGTCTGACAAAGTATAGCATAAAAACATGTTAATGCTCTTAACCCTGTGTATCCTGTCATTTTGTTTGGTAGAGGTGCAGACAAGTATGAAGCGAAATGTTTATCTTGATGACCTGCCCTGGGAAGAAGCGCTGGAGCGCTACTTGGATTACCTTGATGGTATTGGAGCGTTGAATCCCGGCAGGCCTGAACTGATTACAGTTGAAGAAGCCCTGGGCCGGATCACAGCCGCACCGGTTTATGCCGGTATCTCCTCTCCTCATTATCATGCCTCGGCTATGGACGGGATGGCTGTGCGATCTTCAGATACATACGGTGCTTCTGAAACAACACCCGTACAGTTGAAAGCCGGCGGGGAAGCGATCCTGGTGGATACGGGCGACCCGCTGCCGGCCGGCTGTGACGCTGTGATCATGATCGAAGACGTGCACTATGTAAAACCGGACCTTGTCGAGATTATTCAGGCCGCGCCTCCCTGGCAGCATGTACGGGTTGTTGGCGAAGATA
>CAZPXL010000049.1:0-5455 GCA_964591005.1 uncultured Eubacteriales bacterium | reverse complement strand
TTATATCCTCCAATCACCCGGTCAGGCCGGTTGATGTAGGCGCCCTGCTGGCCGGCGGTGTTGACCGGATCTACGTTTATCCCCGCCCGCGGGTGGCTGTTTTGCCGACCGGTACGGAGTTGGTGCAGCCCGGCTCAAATTTGAGACCGGGAGATATTATTGAATACAACTCCAGGATGCTCGGGGCCATGGTGGAGAAATGGGGCGGCATCCCCCTGCGCAGGGAAATCGCAGTGGACAATTTTGAGAGCATTAAGGCGGAGCTTGCAAAAGCCGCGGATGAAGCCGACATAATATTGATCAACGCCGGCTCATCAGCAGGCTCTGAAGACTTCACCGTTGACGCGATAAGGTCTCTGGGAACGGTACTGGTGCACGGGGTGGCCACCAAGCCGGGCAAACCGGTAATACTCGGCGAGATAAACGGCAGGCCGGCGATAGGCGTGCCTGGTTACCCTGTATCCGCATACATAGATCTGGATCTGTTTGTCAAGCCGGTAATTTTTAAAAAACTCGGAACCGTGCCTCCCCAGGTGGAAAGATTAGAAGCCTCCGTATCGAGAAAAATGGTTTCTACCATAGGGGTGGAGGAGTTTGTACGGGTAAAACTGGGACAGGTGGGGGACAAAGTTGTAGCCACACCCATTTCCCGCGGCGCCGGTATCCTGATGTCGCTGGTGCAGGCCGACGGGATGATCCGGATCCCGCGCAACTCAGAAGGATATAACGCCGGCGAAACGGCGCCGGTGGAGCTTTTCAAAACGGCGCGGGAAATAAGAGAGACTTCTGTTATTATCGGCAGCCACGACCTTGCCCTGGATGTGCTGGCCAATTTTCTGCGCCGCAGGTTTCCCGAGGCTACTCTTTCGTCGGCTCATGTAGGAAGCCTGGGGGGGTTGACCGCTTTAAAGCGCGGCGAGGCTCACTGTGCCGGGGTCCACCTGCTTGACGAGGAAACCGGCGATTACAATGTTTCCTATATAAAGAGAATACTTCCCGGCCGTAATATGGTTCTTGTGAACCTTGTTTACCGGGAGCAGGGGCTTATTTTGGCTAAAGGGAACCCGATGGGTATATGTGACCTTGGAGATTTAACCAGAGAAGGCGTCAGCTATGTCAACCGGCAGCGCGGCGCCGGCACCAGGATCCTGCTTGATTACCTTCTGCGGGAGCAGGGAATAGATGCCGAACAGATTAAAGGCTATGAGCACGAGGAGTATACACATATGGCTGTGGCAGTCGCTGTAAAAGCAGGAGCGGCGGATGCGGGGCTGGGCATACAGGCGGCCGCCCGGTCCCTCGGCCTGGACTTTGTTGATATCGTTGAGGAACGCTATGACCTGTGCATCCCTGAAGAATACTGGGATACACCTTATATCCGGCGGCTGTTGGAAGTAATGAACATGCCCGAGTTCCGGGAAGAGGTAAAAAGGCTTGGCGGGTATGACCTGCGCGACTGCGGGAAGATTATGTGGCAGGGTTATTAAAGAAATATCGCTGCCGGAATTTATTCTGGTATCTGTTTTACGGTACAATATAGTTTTAAAAATGGAGGTTTTACTTTGAGCGGACTTACTCACCTGGATGAACTGGGACAGGCCAGGATGGTAGAAGTGGGAGGAAAAGAATTCACCCGCAGGGAGGCGGTTGCCCGGGGAGAAGTGACCATGCGCAGGGAAACGCTGGATATGATCCTTGAAGGCAAATTTCCTAAAGGAGAGGTATTCGGGGTGGCCCGGGTGGCCGGGATCATGGCGGCCAAAAAGACTCCGGATTTAATACCCCTCTGTCATCCCCTGGCGCTGACGGGAGTAGACGTGCATTTTCGTCCTGATCGCGATCGCAGCAGGGTCGAAATTGAGGCCAGAGCGAGGATGACAGGGCAGACCGGTGTGGAAATGGAGGCCTTGACTGCTGTGTCAGTGGCGGCCCTGGCTATTTACGACATGTGCAAGGCGGTGGACCGGGAGATGGTTATCGGCGCCGTCAGGCTTGTGCATAAAAGCGGCGGTAAAAGCGGTACCTTCCAGCGGGCGGGCGAGGAAGAGTGGCCAGATCTGTAAGGCGCTTTTATTGAACTACAGGTTTTAGTGCAATTTATTATGTTTCAAGGTCCATGGGATGGATAACTATATTTTTTATTAGGGGTTGTTAACTTGTATAAGATAGGCATCATCACCGTCAGTGATAAAGGGTCCCGCGGTGAGCGGGTGGACGAAAGCGGGCCGGCCATCAGGGAGATGGTGACATCTCTGGGCGAAGTGACAGGCTACGTTGTTGTTCCGGACGACCTGGTCCTCTTAAAAGAAGCCATGATTAATATGTCAGACAAGGAAAAGGTCGACTTGATATTCACCTCCGGAGGTACAGGCTTCAGTTTCAGGGACAACACCCCCGAGGCTACCCTGGCTGTTATCCACAAACAGGCGCCCGGCCTGGCCGAGGTCATGCGTGCGGAAAGCCTGAAAAAAACCAACCGGGCGATGCTTTCCAGGGCTGTTGCCGGTATCCGCAACAGCACTTTAATTATTAACCTGCCCGGCAGTGTTAAAGCGGTGCGGGAATGTCTCGCGGTAATAATGCCCGCCCTGCCTCACGGTCTGGAAATTCTGACCGGCAGGGGCGGTGAGTGCGGCTCGGCTGAATAAAGCCGAGTTTTTTCTTTTTTAAGGCCTGTATAAAACTTTTAACTATGTGGGAAAATATTTCTAGAATGAGGCTGAAAATAAAAAATAGCCTGGAAATGAGATAGAAGAAGATATTAAAAGCTATTACATGATAATTGCCCTTTTTTAGCCTAAAGAAGGAAAATTATGCGGTGATCTAATTTGCTTTTGATAATCTAATTCTATATTATATTTACGTAGTACTAGCACTCATTAACCTCGAGTGCTAACAAATGATAAAAACCAAACCAACCAGTAACAAGGAGGGGTTTAAGTGATCAGACCATTAGGCGAAAGGGTAGTCGTTAAGCCGCTGCCCAGCGAGGAAAGAACAAAGGGAGGCATAGTCCTGCCGGATACGGCCAAGGAAAAGCCGCAGGAAGGGGAAGTAATAGCAGTGGGTTCCGGTAAGATTCTGGAAACCGGCCAGCGTGTTCCCATCGACCTGAAACCCGGGGACAGGATTCTTTTCTCTAAGTATGCCGGAAACGAAGTCAAGATTGACGACGTGGAATATTTGATCATGCGTGAAGCCGATATTCTCGGCGTAATTGAGAAATAGGTTAAAAGAGGAGGAAAGAAAATGGCAGGTAAAGAGATTATTTTCCGTGAAGATGCCCGGCGTTCCCTTGAAAAGGGCGTAAACGCGCTGGCTGACGCGGTAAAGGTAACCCTCGGCCCCAAAGGCCGCAATGTGGTACTTGAGAAGAAATTCGGTTCGCCGATGATTGTAAATGACGGTGTTACCATCGCCAGGGAAATTGAACTTCCCGATCCCTTTGAAAACATGGGCGCGCAGCTGGTTAAAGAAGTTGCCACCAAGACCAATGACGTGGCCGGAGACGGTACCACCACGGCTTGCGTGCTGGCCCAGGCTATTGTGCGTGAAGGACTGAGGAACGTGGCTGCCGGAGCAAACCCCATGATTATCAAGAAGGGCATTGAAAAAGCCGTTGAAAAAGTGGTCAGCTCTATTAAGAGTACAGCCAAGACTATTGAAAACAAGTCAGCCATTACCCAGGTAGCTACCATTTCAGCCAACGATGAGTATATCGGCAACCTCATTGCAGACGCAATGGAGAAGGTAGGCAAAGACGGCGTTATCACGGTGGAAGAGTCAAAAGGCACCACAACCAACCTGGAAATTGTTGAAGGTATGAATTTTGACCGGGGTTACTTATCCGCTTACATGGTCACCGATACCGACAAAATGGAAGCGAACCTGGATGATCCCTATATTCTGATTACTGATAAAAAGGTATCTGCTGTGGCAGACCTGCTGCCGGTCCTGGAAAAAGTTGTCCAGTCCGGCAAGCCGCTGCTGATCATTGCCGAAGATGTTGAGGGCGAGGCTCTGGCCACCCTGGTGCTTAATAAACTGCGCGGCACCTTCCAGTGTGTAGCGGTGAAGGCGCCGGGCTTTGGCGACAGGCGCAAAGCCATGTTAGGAGACATCGCCACCCTGACCGGCGGTACTGTTATTACCGAGGAAATGGGACTGAAGCTGGATAAGGCTACCATAGACATGCTTGGACGGGCCAACAAAGTCAGGGTTAAGAAGGAAGAGACCATAATCGTAGGCGGCGCTGGCGACGCTGATGAAATTACCAAGCGCGTGGTCCAGATTAAGAACCAGATTGAAGACACCACATCCGAGTTTGACAAGGAGAAGCTCCAGGAGCGCCTGGCCAAACTGGCCGGCGGCGTGGCAGTGGTCCAGGTGGGCGCCGCCACTGAAACTGAAATGAAGGAAAAGAAGCTGCGCATCGAGGACGCTTTGAACGCTACCCGCGCGGCTGTGGAAGAAGGCATCGTGCCGGGCGGCGGCGTCGCTTACATCGGAGCGATCAAGGCCCTGGATGGTCTAACCGCCAACGTGCTCGATGAGAAAACCGGCATTGACATTGTCCGCCGGGCACTGGAAGAACCACTGCGTCAAATTTCCAGCAACGCCGGCTTTGAAGGCTCGGTCATAGTGGAAAAAGTCAAGAACGCTGAACCCGGGTTTGGCTTTAACGCCTTGACTACAGAGTTCGTCAACATGATCGACGCAGGTATTGTCGACCCGGCCAAAGTTACCCGCTCCGCGCTGGAAAACGCGTCCAGCATCGCGGCGATGATCCTTACCACTGAAACTCTTGTCGCTGAAAAGCCTGACAAGGACAAGGACCCCATGGGCGGCATGGGCGGCATGGGCGGCATGGGCGGTATGGGCGGCATGATGTAATAAAATATCGCAGCCAATAAATGAAGGGACCGTTTCTGCGGTCCCTTCCCTAGTGGAAGCAAGGGGACGGTTCTCTTGCTTCCTTTTTGTTTTAATTTATTTACGCATTCTTTCTTCTTTCCCAGGGCTTCAAGACCGAGATGCTTATTCTCCATGCTCATTTGTCATCCCCTTTTCTTTGATAGCGTCTGGCGCGGCGCGGCTTATCATTACCTCACGGGCGGGCTGACTGACGTAAATACGTCTGTCTGCCAATAAGGTTATAATTATGTCGATGTCGAACTGAGTCTTATATTGCCGCAATATTCCCAATATAAAATTAATAAAAAATTAATAAAATATTCATAATTTGTTATTGTATTTATAATATATTTAGTTTAATAAGACTTCCGATTTGTTACGGTCCTATTGGGATGTAACAAACGAAAGGGTATGATGAGCAATTGTCATACCTGCCGGCGCGCAAAGGAAGGGGTATAACCTCTTCCTTTTTTTATGCTAAATGAAGGAGGGTTTAGAATGAAGTTAATCCGTGTGGACATGACGAGGAAAGAAGTTAAAG
>CAZPXL010000048.1:0-10918 GCA_964591005.1 uncultured Eubacteriales bacterium | reverse complement strand
ATGACGACGGTGAAATAAAATATTTAAAAATTGAACCGCCTTATGGTTTAAAGGGTGTTGTAGCCATTCCTGACTTCAACCTGGTTACCAAGATTTCAAGAGAGGCGATACCGTCACAGGTGCTGTTTCAGGACGCGGCGTTTAATGTGGGCCGGGTGGCGCTGCTTGTGGCGGCCCTGCAGCAGGGAGATTTAAGCATGTTGGGCGCCGCTATGGAGGACCGGCTCCATCAATCTTACCGCTCGCACCTTATCCCGGGGCTGAAAAAGGTGATTGCAGCGGCTAAGCTGGCGGGGGCACGCGGCGTGACGCTCAGCGGGTCGGGGCCTTCGGTGATAGCCTTTGCCGATTCAAATTTTGAACTGATTGCCCGGGTCATGGGTGAAACCTTCAACCAGAATGGAATAAAATCAAGGGTTATGGTGCTGAAACCAAGCCCCATTGGCGCAAGAGCGTTGGAAGTAAAATAAGCTATGCATGGGGCTTAAAAATATTAATGATAACTAACTGATAAATTTATATTTACAATATTTCCAAATCACAAATAAAGGAGATTGTCATGTTAGTAGTACAAAAGTATGGGGGCAGTTCGGTAGCGAACCCCGATCGTATCCGTCGCGTGGCTGGGCGGGTGGCGGCTGTCCGGGACCAAGGCCACGACATAGCAGTGGTCGTTTCGGCCATGGGTGATACCACGGATGACCTTGTCAGCCTGGTTAAGGAAATAACAGACTCGCCGCCGGACAGAGAAATGGACATGGTTCTTTCCACCGGCGAGCAGGTATCTATAGCGCTGCTGGCCATGGCCATCAGGGAACTCGGCAGGCCTGTTATCTCCTTAACCGGCGCCCAGGCTGGGATAAAAACAGACAGCGCCCATACCAAGGCGAGAATATTAAATATCGACACGAATCGGGTCAGGGAAGAATTCACACAGGGAAATATTGTTGTGGTGGCAGGATTTCAGGGAATAGACCAGGCAAGCAATATCACAACCCTGGGCCGGGGGGGGTCGGACACCACCGCTGTCGCCCTGGCAGCGGCGCTGGAAGCTGATTTGTGTGAAATTTATACTGATGTTGACGGTGTATATACTACCGACCCGCGTATAGTACCCGAGGCACGCAAGCTTGATGTCATTTCTTATGATGAGATGCTGGAACTGGCGAACCTTGGAGCGGCGGTCCTGCACCCCCGTGCCGTGGAGATGGCCATGAAATATAAAATGCCGCTGCATGTCCGTTCAAGCTTTAATACTAATCCCGGAACATTGGTAAAGGAGGTAGGTAACATGGAAAAAGCGCTCTTGGTAACCGGTGTTGTATGCGATCATAATGTTGCCAAAATCGGGCTTTTTAACGTTATGGACAAGCCTGGTATTGCTTATAACCTGTTTAAGGCGCTGGCAGACGAAAAAGTTAATGTGGATATGATCATTCAGAGCGCGATGCGGGATGAGAGAAATGATATATCATTTACCTGTTCCACAGATGATCTGAAAAAAGCTCTTGCCGTTGTGGACAGGCTTCAGGCGGATATTGGCGCCGACGGCTATACCTATGGCGAGGGTGTGGCCAAGGTATCCATTGTCGGCGCGGGCATGGTCAGCAATCCCGGGGTCGCGGCTGAGATGTTCGAGGCTCTCTTTAAAGAAGGGATCAACATTGATATGATAAGCACCTCGGAGATAAAAGTTTCCTGCATTATCAGGGATGAGGATGCGAAAAAAGCTGTCAAAGCACTGCATAAAAAATTCAACCTGGCCAATGGGTCGTGAGACGGTTTCAACACAAAGGATTTTGCATGATTGTCTATTGTCTACATTCTTGGAGGCCGTGTTAAACGGCCTCTTAATTATACTTCAGTAAGTTCTCCTGGCGTGGTTTTAGCCAGGAGAACAAAAAACCGCCCGCTATGCGGGTGGGATTGCTTATGGCAGAGAGTTTAGCACATACCAAGTGGTTGTGTAAGCACAAATGCGACAGGAGAGAACCGTCCCCCTGTCGCAAACGTGTATACAATAATGCGACAGGAGAACCGTCCCCCTGTCGCATTTTTCATTGTCGCATTTACTGGCCGCGGATAAAGTAATCCATTAATTTGTATCCCTCCGGGAAGGCCAGGCCGCTTTTTTCGGCGGTATCCTCGTCATAGGTCCCATCTGCGTTTTTATTATCCTGCCCGCTGGTATAAATAACAAAGGGGACAGGTTTGTCCGTATGGGTCATAATGCTCAGCGGCGTTGGGTGGTCGGGCAGGACCATTACTTTGTAAGATTCAAACTGTTTCAGTCCTTGTAAAAGCAGGCCCAGCATCTCGTCCACCATTTCAATGGCTTTAATTTTCGTTTCTGTTTCTCCCCTGTGTGATGCCGCGTCAGGGGCTTCTACATGGAGGTAAACGAAATCCTTGCCTTTTGAAAACTCGTCCAGGGCGGCTTTTACTTTGCCCCTGAAATTGGTTTCGACCGTGCCGGTTACATTTTCCACATTGACAATGTCCAGACCGGCACAGATACCTATGCCCTTGATCAGGTCGACTGCGGAAATAACAGATCCCCTGAGGCCGTACTTTTCATAGAAACTTGCCAGGGAAGGTTTCTTGCCCTTGCCCCAGAACCAAACTGAATTGGCCGGCCTCAGGCCCTGGCCGGTTCTCTTTGTGTTCACCGGATGGCCGGACAGAATATTATAGCTTTCTTCCATAAGCCTCAAAAGGGTGGCGCCGCCTTCACCTTTGGGAAGATATTCTGCAATTTCCCGGCCTGATATATCATGGGGCGGAGTCAGGTCCATCCCTTCCGGGCCGCCTTTCCAGACCAGCAGGTGCCTGAAGCGGAACCCGGGGTGAAATATTATATTTTCCGAACCAAGCATTTTATTGATTTTTCGGATCAACTCCCCGGATTCGGGTGTTGTTATTTCATCGGCGCTGTAGTCAACCATTGTTTTTTCCGCGTACTCGCCTTTTTCTGAAAGGGTTACCAGGTTGCAGCGAAAAGCGACGTCATCGGGTTCCAGCTCAACACCCATACTAACTGCTTCCAGCGGGGAGCGTCCCGTATAATATTCTGCCGGGTCATAACCCATAACCGAGAGATTGGCCACGTCGCTGCCTGGAGGGTACCCGGGCGGAACAGTTGACGCCGTCCCTACCACGCCTTTTGACGCGAGCCTGTCCATGTGCGGTGTTTTCGCAAACTGAAGAGGTGTTTTGCTATTTAACTCTTTAATTTTCAGATCGGACATGCCGTCCCCAAGCAAAATTACATATTTCATGTTATTCTCCCTTTATTAAATCGTCTAAAAATGGTATTCTCCTGCTATAAGAAGAATCCTGCACCATATCCCAAAAAGCTGAAAGTATTATAACCTGAAAACAGGCGCGCAATTATTTAAGGCCTCATAAAAAAAGGGAGACGCTCTTATAAAAAAGTTTCTGAAACTTATTACAGTTAGAATAATTACATGTTTTTAAGAAAATAGAAAACCTCACACCTGACCGGCGCGTCAAATATATGGAAGGGTACCTTGTGGGGGTAAGGCCTTTCTTCCAACTTGCGATGCTATCAGTTTTATAGTCTTGGAAACAGGCGGTTATATTTAATATTATCCTTTGAAAATTCTGTTAAATATCTATATTTATATGGCTTAGTTATGTTAGAGTATATATAAGAAACCAGCGGGAGGTGTGCTAAATTTAAATAAAGGCTGTGAAGTATGGTTAGCTGGTTAAAATATGTTTTTCGGAGGGACTAAAATGAAAAAAAACAGGTACTTACTGCTGGCTCTCACCGTCATAATTTGTTTTGGCGTTGTTTTTTCCGCCGGCGCGGCCCAGTTGACGGCAAAGCAAATGGTTATTGACAAACTGCGAAGCTCTGATTTCATTCCCATGGGCGATATTAACAAAACCTCGTCGGGCACCGCGTATTACCAGGTTAAAACGCTGGACGGCGTGCTTGCTTCATCTATTGATGCTGTTGCAAAAATGTCAGGCGCGGACCTGAAATTGGATTACAAACTCGATACCCCGGATAACAAAATGGCAATTAATTATATAGTTAATTATGACGGCGGCAAATATAACGGAGGCATGTTTATCGACAACGGCAGATTTATAATGACAACTGAAATACTGTCGTTATTGAGCGGAATGTCGGGCGGCGCGCTGCCGGAGGGGCAAAATCTGCCGCAATATGTTTATATGAACAATCCGGCCTATGCGAATATGTGGGGAAATTTTAACAAGGGCCAGTACATACAGCCCGAGTTAATAGAATTGATGGTCTTCTTCGTTGAGGCAATACCTGACAAGTACTTTTCCGTCTCACTGGCAGACCAGAAAGTCAGCTTTGTTTTAGACCAAAACGGCTTTGAAGACGTGTTACTGGCTGAATTCAACAAGGTTGCCGCCGAAAGAGAAAGGTTTGCTTCGCTGGTGGCGGATTACTTTGCCGCGTCCGGCCAGCAGCAGGCTGCTGATATGATTAAGAGCGATATTTTAAAAGCCATCGAGCAAGGGATCAGTGACGGCAGTTACCCGGACACATTAGATGAAGTGAAAAAAATGTTGGCCGGCATCGTAACGTTGAAGGAACTGAAGTATGAGTCCTCTCTTATTTTGCCGGGGCAAAACAGCGTGGACATGACCTTGAATTTTGGCGGCGGTACGGAGTTGATCGGCCAGGTTGTTTTTAAATCGGATTTTACAAGCAGCAAGGAATTGTTGAGCGGAACGTATTCGTTAGACTTTAAAGCCAGCTCGAGCGCTGATAGTGTAAGCGTGGACGGTGCGCTGCAGGGCGAGTTTAAACAGACCGGTACAGATTCGAAATTAGAAGAGACAATTAAGCTTAGCGTTAAGGATTACAGCAGCGGAACTTCGATGCTTAACCTGTTAATCGAGGGTTATGCGGATGCCGCCGCCGATCCAAATGTCCAGGTGAACATCCCGGCATTAACCCCCGCCAACAGCAAAGATCTTGAAAAATTGTTTAATAACACTCCTGTTATTATGCTGAACGGATCGCCTGTTGCATTTGATGTCGACCCTTATGTTGTCCCGGTGGAAAACGGCAGCAGAATACTGGTGCCGCTCAGGACACTGGCGGAAGCCCTTGGCTGCGAAGTGGGCTGGGAAGCGCCGGATAAAATAAATATCATGCGCGGTGATACAGCTATCACAATGTATATCAATAAGACGGGCTATACGGTAAACGGTGAGGAAAGACAGCTCGACGCACCCCCGTTTATCATGGGCGGCAGCACCATGGTGCCGCTGAGGTTCGTGGCCCAGGAACTTGGCTGCACGGTAGAGTATGACAACGGAACAAACACGGTAAGCATATACTCAAACTAACCGGCAAATTAATATAAGCTTAGTTTTTTAAATTTTTTGGCGCTTTTTAAGGCGCCCTTTTATTTTGCTCTTCAAATCAGGGTCCGGAATGGTGCCGTTAGCAGGGAACCCCTGTACACCTTTGGCCTTACCGCCTAGGAGTACGAAATGAGAATTAAAGCGGATGTTCAGTTAAAACATATTTGATAAAAATTTTTGTCTAAAAAGGGTATTATAAAAAAGGATTAAAGCTATTTAATATTAAACATAAAGGAGGCGGTAATATGAAGAAGAAGTTTACTGAAGAACAGGCGAAAGAAACTGGGGAAAAACTCGGCATCAAGTGGGACAAATTTGATGTTGACCAGTTCAGGAGAGGTATGGATGTGGAGCTCGAGCACGGTTCCCAAGATCCCCTGACTAATGTCACCGATGATGACATCTTGGTTACAGGTAAAATTGCTCTTGCTCACCTTAATGAGTTTCCGGATTATTATGACAGGCTGGAGCAAATGGAAAAAGAAGCGGAAGAATTTTGGGGCATAGAAGACTAAAAAATAAGAAAATAATAATAAAATTATTAGAAAAGATTAATAAAATCGTTGGATAATGTTTAGAAACAAGAGAAAGAGGTGTTTCTAAATTGAACCCGAAGGCGCTTTTCAACATCAGCTACGGACTTTACGTTATCTCGTCAAAAAAAGACGGTTTGCTGAACGGACAAATCGGCAATACCGTATTCCAGATTTCTAATGAACCGCCTACTATCGCGGTAAGCATCAATAAGAAAAACCTTACCCATGAATACATCAAGGGCAGCAAGACATTCACGGTGTCCATACTGTCACAGGACGTACCGCTTAATCTGATTGGCCAGTTTGGTTTCAAATCCGGCAGGGAAATTAATAAATTTGAGGGTGTCAGCGTCAAGATCGGGAATACCGGTGTGCCGTATT
Source organism: uncultured Eubacteriales bacterium (assembly GCA_964591005.1). GTDB lineage: Bacteria > Bacillota > Desulfotomaculia > Desulfotomaculales > Pelotomaculaceae > Syntrophopropionicum. Next base: position 4,622 of record CAZPXL010000048.1, on the reverse strand, counting down.
TGACCGATTTCGCCCTTTCGTTTGTGGAGGCCAGGGTAATACAGGAATTTGACGCGAAAACACATACAGTATTTGTGGGTGAAATAACTGACGCTGATATTTTAGGTGAAGGCTTACCCATGACTTACGCTTACTACCAGCAGGTGAAAAAGGGGAGCGTCCCGCCTTCGGCGCCGACTTTTAATGTTAAAGAGGAGGAGAAGGATACAGTGTCAGAAAAATACGTGTGCAATGTTTGCGGATATGTATACGACCCGGCGGTGGGAGACCCGGACGGCGGTATAGCTCCCGGAACACCTTTCGCGGATATCCCTGATGACTGGGTGTGCCCGGTATGCGGCGTGGGCAAGAGCGAGTTTGAAAAGCAAAGCTGATTATTAAACAGTTTCACAAACGCAAAGCTGCAGTTCAGCTTTGCTTTTTTATAAGCCCAAAATATGATTAGCATTGGTGTGATGAAAGCTGGAGCTGCTAAAAGAGAGTAAAAACAGGTACCGCCTCATGAGATCGGGTAATATGGCGGTTGAAGGTATTGTTTACGCCAATGAATACCTCCTGCCTTTAATCAAAAAAGACAAGTCGCTGCAGCAGCTGGCGAATGCCGCCAGCCTGCCCGGGGTGGTAGGGCCGGTATGCGGCCTGCCTGACATCCACGAAGGCTTCGGCCTGCCAATCGGTGGTGTAATGGCATCTGTTTCAGACGGCATAATTTCCGCGGGCGCCGTGGGCATGGATATTAACTGCGGGGTCCGCCTACTGGTGACGGGGTTTATAGCCGGTGAATTGAGTACTCCGTTTCTGCGCAGGCTGATAGACCGGATTGAGGAATATGTGCCTACCGGTGTTGGCAGGAAAGCCAGGAACAGGGATATTACCAGGGACATTTTCGAAGAAGCTGTCCATATTGGGCCCGTCGGCCTTGTGGATCGCGGCTTTGGGCTGCCGGATGATCTGAATAAAATAGAGGAAGCCGGCTGCCTGCCCGGGGCTGACATGGGAGCGGTAAGCAGTGAGGCATACAAGCGGGGCGCCGTTCAACTGGGGACACTTGGCGGGGGCAACCATTTCATAGAACTGCAGGTTGTCAGCGAGGTTTATGACCGGGCGGCGGGAAATATATTCGGGCTGCAGCCGGGTATCCTGACTGTGATGGTCCACACGGGAAGCCGCGGTTTTGGACACCAGATCTGCAACGATTACAGCAAAATCCTCCTTGCCGCCGCCGGAAAGTACGGCATTGAGATTCCGGACCGGGGGTTGGCCTGTGCTCCGGTTGAATCGAAGGAAGGCAAAGATTACTACTCTGCCATGGCCTGCGCCGTTAATTACGCCTTTGCCAACCGCCAGCTGATCACCCATGAAATCCGCCGGGCTTTTAAAGATATATTCGGCGGGGGAAGGTACACCCCTGAAATTGATTTGATATATGATGTGGCGCACAACATAGCAAAGTGGGAGAAACACGGGGGGCAAAGGCTGCTGGTACACCGCAAGGGGGCGACGCGCGCGCTGCCGCCGGGCCATGCCGGCAACCCGTATATATACAGGCACACCGGCCACCCTGTTTTAATACCGGGCAGCATGGGTACGGCGTCATACGTCCTCACAGGCACCGACAAAGCTGCGGAATCATTTTTTTCCGCCAATCACGGTGCGGGGAGAAGGTTTTCAAGGACTGCGGCGAAGAAGGAAATATCAAGAGAACAGTTTGAGCGCAGCATGTCCGGCGTCCTTTATAACAGCAGGAATTACAAGGAACTGCTGGACGAGGCGCCCGGCGCGTACAAGGACATCGACCAGGTTGTGGAAACCCTGGCGTCCATCGGTATGACCCGCAAAGTGGCGAGGCTGGCGCCCCTGGCTGTGATTAAGGGGAAAGATTGAACCCCGGTGTGGTTAAAAACCGGTTAGAAGTTTTTTCACAGCACCGGCATAGGGACGGAAAACAATATCAATAATTGTTGAAATACGGTAAGGCTCGAACATTACGGTATTCATCACAATAACAGCGGTGCCGGCGATCAATAAGAATGAAAAGACTGCGAGCTCCGCCCATTTTTTATCACGGACTAAAGGCCTCCCTTCAATACCAGCCAGCGCTATAATGACAAGAATATAAAGATATACTTTCACTGGCTGTCCCCCTCTTTGCGTGACGCAGGCGGTTCGACGGTTATGTCCCTGTTGTTGATATGTGCTTGACACTCGATGGAAACTTTCACCGCTGGGAAAATATCCCTCCACTGATCTTTGTACTGTGGCCACTCCCGGCGGTGCTGCCTTTTGACCTTTTCGCCGAAGCCGAATACATCGGTGTTTATCTGCTGTGACTTAATTACGGCGGCCTCAATTTCGTTGATGATCTGGCCGGCGGCCATATCTTCAAGGCTGCTTATGAAATCTACATCAGACAGGCCCGGGTGTGTTCCGAAGTGTTCCAGCACATCAAAGCTGGCATGGGTTTTTATTTCGAAACTCGGCAGGCCGTCCTCCCCAATGCATACAGCGATATCACTTTTGGCATTTACTTGTCTGAGGCTAAAGATTTCTTCCGTACCGTACTCAAAACTAGGGATGGTTATCAACTGGCTTTTGGCCCTGTTTAATACCCACAGCAAGCCTTTTGTTTCCCTTTCGTTCAAGTAGTCTACCAGCCTGCCGTCCTGGTCAAAGGCGGCCAATCCGGAAACTGCTATAGTATTTAAGGCGCGCCCGGATTCTCTTTCTGTTGACGAAAGGCTGGTCTGAGGGACAATTTCCACTACCGGGGCTACCGGGCAGGTAATCCCGGTGCTTAACCGGTAATCGAAGTCGGCATGGTTTACCGCCATAATCCCCTGCTGGCCGTCCTTATACTTGAAGATATCGTTTAAGGCAAGGGACGACGCCATGAATAACGACGATTCCTGTTCTAATATTTTGCCTGGATCTCCTTTCGTCACCACTATAAAATTATTTTCCCGGCTTTGACGGCTGCGCACCAGGCGGTCCAGAAAAGGGGTTATCCCGGCGCGGGCCGCTCTCTCACCAAACAATTGCACCCTGGTATGGCCAAAAAAAAGCTGTTTCGGCAGCATGCGGTCCATTTTAGATATTGCTTCCCTGATAGTCTGCCCAGATTCAGTTACTGTCCAGAAAGCCTTTGACCCGCTGGTTCCTCCGGCTCCGCCTACTCCCCCCATTCCTCCTGCCGCCCCGCCCTGTACCCCTGCCATTACTGCGGGGTTGGCAACCTGAGCGGTCACTTTTACCCCGGTTTTGCCCCCTTCCAGTTCGGTATAATCAGCAGAAGTGCTGACTACCAGGCCCATGTCGTTAAGTTCCACCCGGTCCCAGCAGCCGTAAGGCAGTGCGGATAAAATCAAAAGAATGATTACATAAGAGATTTTTTTCATGCTTTGTTCGCCTGCTTTCCCGGGCGGAATAAGGCTACCAGGTAAATTAATAACGGTAATACCAGCTGAAATGAGAGCAGCGCGTAGCCAGACCAGACATTTGTGAGAAAGTCGGTCAGTTCGGGGACTCCTTTGAAAAAGTTTTTCGCGAAAGCGAGCATCAGCACTGACACGGGCAGCAGCAGAAATTGAAACCCCTTGAAACCGAAGACCTGGGCGGCGCCTAAAGCAGAGCAGTACAGGAAGGCGCAAATTTTAAAGAAAGTTCCCAGCACCCAGGCAATCACTATCAGCACTTCAAGACGGTCGAATATATCGGCTATGCTGATCATCCTGGCCAGGCTGAAAAAAGGGAATTCCTTCTGGCCGGTAAACACGCCGCCGAAAACGGCCACAGACGCCAGTTCCACGGCGGCCAGGATAAAGCCGATAAATATGACTGAAATCACCAGGTTGCGGGGGGTGCTGCGAAAGCAGGCCAGCGCCGGGATAAACATGCCTGCCAGTATTACCTCGCCGCGCCAGGAAGCTGAATTTACTGAAGTGGCAATCAAAAGGCCGGGAGGGTGATCGGCAAGGGGCAGCAGGCGGCTGAAGTCCATGCTGCTAAATGGTAAAACTATTACCGACAGAAGGGCCAATACAACTACGGGAAGAAGGATCTCGTTAACCCTCGCCCATACCTCCAAACCGCTGCGAACGGCATAAAAACTGAGTATCATAACCGTTACCATGGAAACTGCAATTGGCGTCCTGTTCATAACAGTGATATTTAGAAAGAGAGAGAATTCAAACAGGATAACTGCTCCAACAGAAAGAAACCAAAACCCATAGAAAGCCCCTAAGATTTTTCCCAGCGGCTTGCCCAGGATTAAAGAAAGGTACTCAATTAACGTAAGGCCGGGGTAGCGCCTGGCCAGGGCGATAATAAGCAGTGCTGACAGAATACCCCACACAGTGGAGATAAGAGCGGTAATCCATACATCCTGTTCAACGGCGCGGGCGCCCAGCTGGGGCATCCAGAATATAACTGTCGTTATTAGTACCGTTGTTATTAAAAAAGCCAGCTGGCGCTCGGATATTTTTCCAGGCTCCATTTATTTGGCACCTCCTTTGGGAGGCTTTTTTTTGCCGGGCTCAGAATTGCCCCGTGCAGCAGGTGGTGAAGGCGGCGGGGTTTTAATACGGGTAAGGTCGTCCCCCGCTATCAGCGCCGGCCTGTCTTCT
>CAZPXL010000047.1:6661-10975 GCA_964591005.1 uncultured Eubacteriales bacterium | reverse complement strand
TGATTAACGCTCTGAAAAGCAACATGGCGGCACAGATATACTGGCTGAAAAGCTGCCAGATCCTCAGCCCGGGAAAACCAGCCGACGGGGCTGTCACCAGGTATCCGGACCAGGGCTGGGTGACGCCATATTTTTCAAACTTCGCCGCCACGGCCATGCTGGAAGAACCCTCCTGTTACCCTTCAGTTGAACGCTACCTGAACTGGTACCTCCGGAACCTGGAAAAGAACGGCACCATCCTTGACTACCATTACGATGAAAATTTTAATGCCAAGACAGCCGTGCCCGATTCCGAGGACGCCTATGCGGGGACCCTCCTCTCCCTTGCTTGCGCTTACCACAAAAAAACAGGGCATACATTTTGGCTCGGGGAAAACCTCCAAAACTTAAAAAAAGTGGCGCAGGTCATAATAAACCTGATGGACCGCGACGGCCTGACTTTCGCGGCGGCCGGCTACAGGGTAAAATACCTGATGGATAACTGTGAAACGTACCGGGGGCTGGCCGACTTCGCCGGGCTGCTGGATGATATGGGCGATCCGGAAGCCCCCTATTATAAGGATAAGGCGCAAGCTATCGCCAGAGGCATTGAGAAGGTCCTCCTGAACCGCTGCAGCGGTTACTACCACCCCAGCAAAACAGGTTGGATAAAACCTGGCATTAACCTGAAAAAGTTTTATCCCGATGCCGCCTGCCAGACATTCCCCGTGCTGTACGGGCTGATTGAAGCGGGATCGGACAGGGGCGCCCGGCTCTATAATGTTTTTAATGAGCACCAAGGAAACTGGGTGACTATAGAGCCTCCCGACTACCCCTGGATGCTCCTTGGTCTTTACGCGTGTATCCACGGGGATTACACCAGGGCATATGAAAAAATTCGCCTCGCCAGGGAATTCTATATCGACACCGGGTCAGGCAATTGGTTCTGCGCGGAAAGCGCCTTTTTCGTACTTACCTGCGCCCGGCTGATACTGGACCGGGACAAATGGCTCTAGTTCAATAAAGAAAGCCCTCCCGGGCATGGGACAGCACGGGGAAAATATGCTAAAATCTAATATATCCCAGGAAAATAAAGGAGCAGAATATGAAATACGATCTATACGTCAATGCTGCCGCCGCCCTGGCCCAAAAGGCCGGTGAAATAATAAGGGACAAGTTCAGGGGAGATTTTGAGAGAGGATATAAATCATGTCCGTCAGACCTGGTAACCGAGGTGGACCGCCAATCCGAATCCCTTATTACCAGAGGCCTGGCTGAAAAATTCCCCAGGCATGTAATTATCGGCGAGGAAAACAGCGGGCATGTGCAAAACATAACGGCAGGTTATGTCTGGTACGTGGACCCGCTGGACGGCACCACCAACTTCGTTTTCGGCATCCCCTTCTGCAGTGTTTCCATCGGCCTTGCCCGCGATGGGAAAATGGTTGCCGGAGTAGTATACGACCCCTTTCGCGATGAATGTTTCTGCGCGGCTGCAGGCTGCGGGGCCGTTTTGAACGGCAGGCCGGTAAAAGTGGATCAGACCAGAAAAATGCTCAGGGAGTCGCTGCTGGTTACAGGTTATCCCGAAAACAAAAAATTCAGCGACCGGCTGCAGAAAATAAACTACCAGAAAGTGGCGGAAAGCTGCTCCAACCTGCGGGCGCTTGGGTCAGCCGCCCTGGAACTGGCCTACATATCCTGCGGCCGGCTTACAGGCTTCTGGGAAAACACCCTGATGCCATGGGATGTGGCTGCCGGGTCACTGCTGGTGGAAGAAGCCGGCGGAACGGTTACGGACATTAACGGCAAGGCCCTCGTTCTGGAGAGCTATCTTTCCATAGCGGCCACCAACGGCCTGATCCACGATGAACTCTTAAAAACACTCCAGTAATACTCTTCCAATCTCGCAGATAAACACAGTTTTTATGCTGTACCGCGTCAGCGGATGGATGTCTATCTAAAAAATTCATATATAAATATTTCTCAGCACTTTTTCAATTTAAACGCGGCAAAAAGAACATACTAATATTGATCATGTCTTCTGAAATAATTCAAGACAATATGTTAAATGGCGGTGGAGAATATAAGAAATCAGAACTGCTTACCTGAAATGCCCGCGGCGATAACAGGAAATTCAAAAATGCTGGCCTGTCACAGGGAAAACGGCGAGATTTTCAAGCTTTTCTGGCCGGATATTGATTACGGCCAGCACCTCGGCCATTTTTGGCCCGGTATAAGAGTGGCGTTTCCTGAATGGCATGGCCTTACCAAGTGGTTCCACCTTAACATCTGGAAAAACTCCCAACGCTATTTAGACAACACAAATATTTTAGAAACGACACTCTCCAGCCTTACCCATCGCCTGAGAATTATCCAGAGTGACTTTGTCCTCCCGGACAGCGATATCCTGGTAAGGCATTATGAACTTATAAATGAAGGGGAAAAAAGCGAAAAAATTACTTTCTTTGTTTACTGTGCTTTTAACATAGAGGAGTCCAACCTGCAGGACGGCGCCTACGTTGATTTTTTCAATAACTCACTGGTGTTTTTCCGGAGAAATGTATACCTGGCCTTAACCGGGGCCGGTTATCCGCTGGCCGGATACCAGTGCGGCAGGCACGGCACCTCGTCCGACCCCTACCAGGATGCTTCAAAAGGGTTCCTCCAGGGAAGCCGTGACAATATCCTGCAAAGCGCGGGAAGCATGGCCTGGGATTTGGGTGAACTAAACCCGCAGGAGCATAAAACCTTCAGCCTTTACCTGGCGGCCGGCGAAAAAGAGGAAAAGGTGAGGAGCCTGCTGGCTGAAGCTTGCTCAAAGGATGGCGATCTCTGGCTGGAGAAAACCAAACAGCACTGGCACGGCTGGCTGGAGCCGGGCATGGAGCGGGCCGCAGAACAGGGATCCGGCGCTTTTAGCAGGTCGCTTCTGACAATAAAGCTGCTCACAAACGAAGAAACAGGCGCCTCTATCGCGGCGCCGGAATTTGACCCTTATTATACCGCCTGCGGTGGTTATGGTTACTGCTGGCCGCGGGATTCGGTATATATAACGGCAGCCCTGGACGAGGCAGGGTATCATGATCTATCCTCCCGGTTTTACAATTTTTGCGCGTCAATACAAGACAGCGACGGCAGCTGGCACCAACGCTATTTTACCGATGGTTCCGTGGCGCCTTTTTGGGGGAAACAAATCGACCAGGCCGGCTCGGTGTTATGGGGTTACAAACATCATTACAGCCTGACCGGCGATGACAGTTTCATGGGAAAGATCTGGCCATCTCTTGAAGCCGGAGCAAATTACCTTTCAATTAACATCCGGGAAAACGGCCTTCCGGCAGCAAGCTTCGACCCCTGGGAAGATTCTTACGGCCAGGGCACATACTCTGCCGCGGCAGTCTGCGCCGGCTTAAAAGCCTCCTCGGATATGGCCCGCTTGAAAGGGGAAAAAGAAAAGTCTGAATACTGGCTTGATTATTCAGAGAAAGTTAAGGAAAGCATCGTAAAACACCAGTGGTCTGATCTACGCGACAGCTTTATTCGCGGGGTGAACCATAAAGTATATAAGGATCACTATGACAATGCCCTGAACAGGGGGGAAAAGGCTTACATCACGGAAGACCCCACCGGACTTTACATAACCCACTGGGCTGGCGAGGACGCGCGCATTGATGCCGCCCTGCTGGGCCTGGTCTTCCCCTTTTCTGTTTTGGAACCTTGTGATAAAAAAATGATAGCCACAGTCCGCGCTATCGAAGAAAGGCTATGGAACCACAATGTCGGGGGCATCCACCGCTATGAAGGAGACAGTTACCGGGGCGGCAATCCCTGGCTGATCACAACGCTCTGGCTGGCCATATATCACTGTATCGCCGGGAACCGCAGCCGGTCGGAAGAGCTGTACCAGTGGTCCCTGGCACAGGCAAACGGACACCTGCTCCTGCCTGAGCAGGCGGATAAACACCATGGCGGCCCCGCCTGGGTCATGCCTTTGAATTGGTCCCACGCCATGCTCGTGCTCACGCACCTGGCGCTTAACGGCAAACTGTCAATGTTGTAAACCGCGAAACTGGCCAAAACTCAAATAATTTATTGTGTCCTGCTAAGCCTGCTTAATCTGTTACCTGTTTTCACTAATTTATTCGCAGAAACGGCTGATTTACCCACATCGATGCAAAAGCGAAGGTGCAAAATGAGCGGCAAAGAAACAGGCGGCAGCATAAAAATTTTCCGCCCCTCGCCGGAAGGCGCCAGAATATTAATACTCAATCTCCTCTACATAACTGCCGGAGCTCTATTAATAGCGTTCAGCCTGAACACCATTTTGATCCC